>NZ_BAAGZM010000031.1:0-17018 GCF_054778495.1 Hymenobacter agri | reverse complement strand
GCCTGCGGCCGGCCCAGGCGCGGGCCCATGCGCGCATCACCGGCGATGTCGCCCTGGCCGAAGCCGCTCTGCAGCTGGTGGCGGTGATGGGCTGAGGTAGTTGGCTTGTGTGCAGTAAGTAGTTGTTGGCTACATGGATGGGGTTTGCCAGCGGGCAGCAGCTCAGATTAAAACCGAATTAACTCCCAACCCTGGGCTTACCGGAGGAGTTTAAGGAAGATTCTGTTTTAATTCTGGTTTTATCAGCCGGCCGCGGGCCGGCGTTGTCCGTATGTTTTCCGTTATCTATGTGCGCCGCTGGGCGCGGGTGCTGCCCGGGGCGGCGGTAGGCCTGGCCCTGGCGGGCTGCAACCTCATCGAGTTCAGCCCCAACGACCACCGCGTTCCCGAAGAATTCACCAACCTGACCGAGAAGAACCTGGCCAAGCTGGCGGCCCGGCCCCTGGCGGCGGGCGATACCCTGCGCTTCATCTTCACTGGCGACTCGCAGCAGTTTTACGACGAGGCCGAGGCCTTGGTAGCCAGCGCGAACCAGCAGCCCGGCATTTCCTTTATGGTGGTGGCCGGCGATATTTCCGACTTCGGCCTGGCCCGCGAAATGCGCTGGGTGGATGAGAAGCTGCGCCGCCTGACCGTGCCCTACGTCACCGTCATCGGCAACCACGATTTGGTGGGCAATGGCCGCCCCACGTACCAGCACATTTTTGGTGCGTTCAACTACTCGTTTGTGTACGGCAACACCAAGTTTATTATGGTGGACACCAACGGCCGCGAGTACAACTTCGACGGCACTGCCCCCGACATGGCTTGGCTGAAACCCCAGCTGGCCAGCTTCGACGGGGCACGGCGCAAAGTGGTCATCTCACACGTGCCGCCTACCAACGACGACTTCGACCCCGCCCTGCGCCAGCCCTATGTGCAGGCCCTGCGCGAAACCCCGGGCCTGGTGTTCGAGATGAACGGCCACAACCACTCGTACGGCATTTCGCAGCCCTACAACGACGGCGTGACTTACGTTAATTCCGACGCTTTTTCGGAGCGCCACTACATGGTCGTTACCGTGTGGGGCGACAAGCAGTTCCGCATCAAACGCGTGAAGTTTTAAGATGATGAAGACGCTATTGTTTGCCCTGCTGCTAACCGGCCTGCGTGCCGCTGCCGCCACCCCGCCCGATACAACTGCCGCTGCTAAGCCGGCCCAAGCTGCCCCCCGCGCCGAGCGCCCCTGGTACCGCCCCAAGCACCTGGCCCTGCAAACCGGCGGTGGCCTGGGCATGGTGGCCGCTGGCGCCGGCTACGAATTTGCCAAAAACCGCCTCGAAACCGATATTCTCATCGGCTACGTGCCCAAGTATTACGCCGGCTCCACGCTCAGCCTGGCCTCGCTCAAGTTCATGTACTCGCCGTTTCGGCTGCCGGTAGGCGAGAAGCTGCAGGTGGTGCCGCTCACGGTGGGGGCGTACTTCAGCTATACCCACGGCACCATCAACGACGAGTTGAAGGGGCAGTACGCCAGCGACTACTACTGGTTTTCGACCGATACGCGCTACGGCCCGCTGCTGGGCAGCCGCATCACGTTTTTGGCCCCGCCCATTGCCGCCACCGGCCAGCCCCGCAAAATATCGGCGTACTACGAGCTGGGCAGCAACGACTTGTACCTGGCCAGCTGGCTGAACAACCGCAACGGCGGCCTCGGCTTCGGCCAGCTGCTCACGCTGGCGCTGGGGCTGAAAGCCGACTTCTAGCGGCCCATTGCTTTCCTGGCAAAAGGCCCCTGCGGCCGGAAATGAAAATCCGGTGGGCAGGGGCTTCTCGCAATCTGCGGGGTCACCATTGGCGTAGGTGCGGCGGTTGAAATCTGAAATCGTACCTGATGAATCGTCTGTTTGCTTTCGTGCTGGCCGTGCTGCTGGCCGGTGGCTTTGGCTGTGCCGCGCCGCAGGTAGTGCCGGCCAGCACCTCCGGTGATAACAACACTGGCTCCACGGCGCGCCCCTATCTGGCCCTGGGCGATTCCTATACCATTGGCGAAGGCGTGGCGGCTGCCGACCGTTGGCCCACGCAGCTGGCGGGCCTGCTCACGGCCCAGGGCCTGGCCGTAGCCGAGCCCGACTACATTGCCCGCACCGGCTGGACCACGACCGAATTGCTGGCCGCCATTGCCGCGGCCAAGCCGGCGGCCTCCTACGAGCTGGTGTCGCTGCTGATTGGGGTGAATAACCAGTACCGGGGCCAGTCGCCGATGCAGTACCGCACCGAATTTCGAATGCTGTTGCAGCAGGCCATTGGCTTTGCCGGCGGGCGGCCGGGCCGTGTGGTAGTGCTTTCCATTCCCGATTGGGGGCAGTCGCCCTTCGGCCAGCGCCAGGGCCGCGACCCGGCGGCCATCGCGCTTGAAATCGACCAGTTCAACGCCGTGGCGCAGGATGAGTGTCGCCAGGCCAACGTGGCGTACCTCAACATCACCGACCTGACCCGCGCCGCGGCTGGCAACAGTAGCCAGTTCACCCGCGACGGCCTGCACTACTCGGGCCCGCAAATGCGGCTTTGGGCCGAGCGCACGCTGCCCGTGGTGCAGGCGCTGTTGCGGTAGCCGAGGGAACCGGCCGGGCCGGTGTCAAGTATTCTGTCCGGTTGTGCGTCTGCGGCAGGAATGAACGCTAGAACTATTTCCGCTCCACGTCTGCAAGCCGCCTACAACGGCAAAACCTACGAGAATGCCGTGCCCACCACCGTCAGCCCGCCCTCGGGCTACGGGGCGATGCTGAAGCGCTGGCTGTTTGAGAAGGCCGAGCGGGAGCCCAAAGCGCCACTCGGCCCTTTCCGGGCCGATGTGGCTACGCTGGCCGCGCCGGTGCCGGTCGATGCCCTGCGTGCCACTTGGCTGGGCCACAGCACTACGCTGCTCGAAATCGATGGCCGCCGCATTCTCACCGACCCGGTGTGGAGCGAGCGGGTATCGCCCTCGCAGCTGCTGGGGCCGAAGCGGTTTTTCGCGCCGCCGCTACCGCTCGCGCAGCTGCCGAAGCTGGATGCCGTGGTACTCTCGCACGACCACTACGACCACCTCGACCCGGCCGCCATTCGCGTGCTGAGTAGTACTGGCGTGCCGTTTTTCTGCCCGCTGGGCGTGGGCGCGCACCTGCGCCGCTGGGGCGTGCCCGCCCTGCAAATCACCGAGCTGAATTGGTGGGAAACCGCCCGGCTGAGCGACGATTTTACGCTCACGGCCACGCCGGCCCGTCACTTCTCGGGCCGCGGCCTCACGCGCAACGACACGCTTTGGGCCTCGTGGTGCCTGCTGGGGCCTACGCACAAAGTGTTTTTCGGCGGCGACTCGGGCCCGCTCGACGAAGGCTTCCGGCAGATTGGGAAAGCCTACGGCCCTTTCGACCTTGTGATGCTCGAAATTGGTGCCTCCGACCCCGAGTGGGCCGAAATTCACCTTGGGCCCGATAATGCCCTAGCGGCCCACCGGCTGCTGGGCGGCGGCCCGCTGCTGCCGTTGCACTGGGGCACGTTCAACCTGGCGTTTCATGCCTGGCGGCAGCCGGTGCAGCGTCTGCTCGAAGCCGCCGAAGCCGATGTGCCGCTACTGCTGCCCGCCCCTGGCCAGTGGGTGGATGTGGCTGCGGGCCCGCTGAACTCGAGCTGGTGGAAGTAGTCTGTTTGCCAACTCGTTGTCATCCTGAGCAGAGCGAAGGACTTTCTCATGTCAGAAATTCTAACGTGAGAAGGTCCTTCGCTCTGCTCAGGATGACAAGCGTTTTTCACGTACAAAAAGCGCGGCCGTAAACATTTGCCACGCTTACGGCTTATAGCCACTCGATCCCGGTCGCCGTCCGGCCTCGGCATCAGACTTTATTTTTGCCCTGTGATACAATCCCTCGCAGCCGCTGCCCCGATTTCGGGGCGCCGGTTGGCCCCCAACCGCCCTTTCTTCAACCTGACCAGCTTGCCGGCGCTCGTGTGCGTGGCCGCGGTGGGTTGCTGTTGCTGTTGTTGGTAGGATAGGGCAGTAGCCGGCATCTAGGCGCCTGGGGCGTTGGCCGGCTGACTGGCAGACCAGAAAAAATGCGGGTTGCCGGCGTTGGTCCGGCCTCAGCGGTGCCTACGGGCGGTCATGTAACCTGTGCTATTATTTCTGGTATATAGTAATTATTGATTTTGATGGATGCCTTTACCGGCCTGGCTGCCCCGCATGCAGCTTGGCCGGCCGGGCGCGCGGCTTTTCTTTTTTTCTGGGTTTGGCTGGCCCAACATAGCCCTTGGGGCCGCCAGCTACCCGTTTTATTTTCCCTTTTACAGATGATACACCCTACAACTACCCGAATCGGGCTGGTGGCGCTGCTCGTGTGGCTGACCACGGCTGCCGCCTGGGCCCAGAACCTTACCGTAACCGGCCGCGTGCTCGACACCGCCGGCCAAAGCCAGCCCGGCGTAACGGTGCTGCAGCAAGGCACCACCAATGGCACCAGCACCGATGCTGAGGGCCGCTTCTCGCTCGGCAACGTACCGGCCACGGCCACACTGGTGTTCTCGGCCGTGGGCTCGCTCACCCAAACCGTGCCGCTGAACGGCCGCACTACCCTCGAAATCCGCCTCGCCGCCAACCAGACTGAGCTGAACGAAGTAGTGGTGACGGGCTCGCGCGCCACCGAGGGCCGCTCTAACATCCTCACCACTGCGCCGGTGGATGTGATTTCGGCCCGCGAAATCAAGGCCTACGCCCAAACCGATGTGACGCAGATTCTGACCTACATCGCGCCTTCGTTCCAAAGCACGCGCCAGACCGTAACCGACGGCACCGACTTCGTGGACCCCGCCACCCTGCGCGGCCTCGGCCCCGACCAGGTGCTGGTGCTCGTGAACGGCAAGCGCCGCCACACCTCGGCGCTGGTCAACATCAATGGCACGCCGGGCCGTGGCTCGGTAGGCACCGACATGAACGTGATTCCGCTCGCCGCCATCAAGCGCGTGGAAGTTCTGCGCGACGGTGCGGCCGCCCAGTACGGCTCCGACGCCATTGCCGGCGTCATCAACATTCAGCTGAAAGACGATACCACCGGCGTGAGCGTGAGCAGCACCGCCGGCCAAACCGCCAAGAGCGACGGCCAGGTGTTCCAGGCCGATGCCAACCTGGGCTTCGGCCTCAACCACCGCGGCTTCGTGAACGTGAGCGGCCAGTTCTCGAACCGCAGCTACGTCGACCGCAGCGGCCTCGATACGGCCCCGCTTATCTACTTAGGCACCACCGGCGGCAACTACCCGGCCGGCCTCACCGATGCGCAGAAGCTTGACCTAAAAGCCCGCGACAACGCCCTGGTGGCCCAGAACGGCTTCAACCGCCGCGACATTCGGGTGGGCAGCGCCGACACCCGCACCTACGGCAGCTTCGTGAACGCGGCCTACACGCTGGCCCCCAGCATCGGCCTAGAGGCCTATTTCGCGGGCGGCCTCACGCGCCGCACGGGTTCGTCGGGTGCGCTCTACCGCCTACCCACGCAGGTTACGCAAACCGACGCCAGCATCTATCCCAACGGCTTTCTGCCCTTCATCAACAGCACCGTGAACGATGGCTCGGCCATCGTGGGCCTGCGCGGCAAAGTTTTCGGCTTCGCCGCCGACCTTAGCAACACCTACGGCCGCAACGCGCTGGCCTACAACATCAGCAACACGCTGAACGCCTCGCTGCCGGCGGGCACCAGCCCCCGCAGCTTCTACGCCGGTGAGCTGGCTTTCCAGCAGAATACCACCAACCTGGGCTTCACGCGTCGGTTCACGGAAGTGGGGCCGCTGGCTACGCTGAACGTGGCCTTTGGCGGCGAGTTCCGGGTCGATAACTTCCAGATTAACCCGGGCGAGACCGGCTCCTATATTCTCGGCGACCGCAAGGTGAACGGCAGTCCGGCCGCTGCCGGCTCGCAGGGCTTTGCTGGCTACCGCCCCTCCGATGCCCTGAACCAAAGCCGCAACAACGTGTCGGGCTACCTCGACCTGGAAAGCGACATCACCGAGAAGCTGCTGATTGACCTGGCCGGCCGCGCCGAGCGCTACTCCGATTTCGGCTCGAACGTGAGTGGCAAAATAGCCGCCCGCTACAGCCTGCTCGATGGGCTGGCCCTGCGCGGCGCGCTTAGCAACGGCTTCCGGGCGCCCTCGTTGCAGCAGCGCTACTTCACCAACTCCAGCACGCAGTTCACCAGCGGCGAGCTGCGCGAAGTGCTGACCACCAACAACGACGACCCCATCACCAAAGCTTTCGGCATTGGCTCGCTGAAGCAGGAAAAATCGACTAACTACAGCGTCGGCCTCACCGCGCGTGTGCTGAAAACCATTACCCTGACCGTGGATGCCTACCAGATTGACATCCGCGACCGCATCGTGCTCAGCTCGCAGTTCAGCCGCGGCAATGCGGCGGTGGCGGCCATTCTCGCGGCCAACCCGCGCCCCGGCCAGAACCCGGTGCAGGGCGTGCAGTTCTTCGCCAACGCCGTGAACACCCGCACGCAGGGTATCGACATCGTGGCCAACGAGCGCCTCACCCTCGGCCCCGACAGCCGCCTGACCCTGACGGCCGCCGCCAACTTCAACGAGACGGTGGTGCGCAGCTTCAACAGCTCCGCCACCATCGACAGCAATCCCAGCCTGCAAAACACCCTGTTCGACCGCGCCCAGCGCGCCCGCCTCGAAAACGGCCAGCCCCGCAGTAAAATCAACCTGAGCGCCGACTACGGCTACAAAATCTTCGGGCTGAACCTGCGCACCGTGCGCTTCGGCGAAGTGCAGACCAAGGACGCCGACCCCACCCGCTCGTTCATCGACCAGACCTTCTCGGCCAAATGGGTAACGGATTTGACCGTCAGCGCCCAAATTATCAAGAACATCGGCCTGAGCGTGGGCGTGAACAACCTGTTCAACATCTATCCTGACCGCCTCTACCAGGACCCCAACAACAACGAGCAAAGCCTGACTTACTCGACGTTGGATGCCACCAACCGCGGCCGCTTCCTCTACAATTCCAACCAGTTCGGCTTCAACGGCGCGTTCTACTTCGGCCGCGTGAACTTCACGCTGTAAAAGAGTATCTGTAATCAAGCCAAAAGCAAAAAAGCCCGTCAGCATTTCCTGATGGGCTTTTTTGCTTTGGATGCTTTGCTATTTTCCGGTTGGAGCTGCTGGCGTGCTGGAATTACTGCCCAGAATCTGAAACAGCTCATCCAACTTGGGCGTGAGAATAATCTCGGTGCGGCGGTTCATGGCCTTGTTCTGGGGCGAATCGTTGGGAGCCACGGGCACGTACTGGCTGCGGCCCGAAGCCGTGACGCGCTCCGGCGAAACGCCGGCCGTGGTGAGCAGGCGCGCAATTTCGGTGGCGCGCAGGGCGCTCAGGTCCCAGTTGTCCGTCAGGCCCGCCGTGCCACGCAGAATGGGTACGTTGTCGGTGTGGCCTTCCACCACCACGTTCACATCTTTCTGTTCCTGCAGCACGGTGGCGAGCTTTTTCAGGGCCTCTTGGCCTTTAGGGTCCACTTTGGTCGAGCCCGACTTGAACAGCAGTTGCTCCGAGAGCGACACGTACACCTTGCCGTCTTTCAGCTTCACCTGCAGGTCGCTGCCGCTGAAGCTGAGCAGGGCCTTGCTCACGCGGGCCTTCAGGTCGTCCACGGCCTTATCCTTGTCGGCCAGGGCTTTGGTGAGCTCGGTGAGGCGGGCTTCACGGCTTTGTAGGTCGGCGGCGAGGCGGTCGTTGTTGGCTTTGGCTTTTTGCAGGGTGGTTTCCAACTCGCCCAGCTCGGCTTCGCGGCGGGCCAGGTCCTTGGCTACTTTGTTGTAATCAGACGACTTATTGGCCAGCTCCCGGTCGCTGTTCTTGAGCAGCTTGTCGTAGCTGCTGTTCAACTCGTTGTAGAGCGTCCGGGTTTTGCGGTAGGCCGCGCCGGTCTCGGCCGAGTCGTTCACGAGGCGCTTTTGGGTGAGGCGCAGCTGGGCCAGCTCGTCGGAAGCTTTCTGCAGCTGGCCGGTGGTGGCTTGCAGCTGGCGCTCGGCGGCGGCTTTGCCGTCGGCATCGGCTTTCTGGCGGGCGGCCAGGTCGTCGTACTTGCGGGCCGTCACGCACCCGGTGAGGGTGGGAGCAGCCAGCAGGGCCAGGCCCAGCAGGGCAGGGGAGAAGATTCGCACGGAAAACAACACGGAGAAACAGAGCCATCGGCGGCCGGCCTGCCCGGCCGCGTTGGCCCGGCAAGGTAGCAACCAGCGGCCGGCCCGGGCACATTACAGCCCGCGGAAGCATCTCTGCATAGCTTTCTGGCGTAGCAACTGGTCAGTTGTGGCAGGCAGTAGGTTGTCGCTTATCTTTGACGCCCGGTTTTGACACTACACTGCCTGTTGCCGACGGGTAGCTCTCTCCTATAAAAACAATGCTGACTGCTACTCGCTCTCAGCTACAAACGAACACTATGGCCTGGTTCAAGCGCGTAGAAAAGGGCATCGTAACCCCCACCGACCAGAAAAAAGAGACGCCCGACGGCCTCTGGTACAAGTGCCCCGAGTGCAAAACGGTGGCCACCATGGCCGAGCACAAGCGCCTGCGCTACGTGTGCGGCAACTGCGGCCACCACGACCGCATCGACGCGGCCGACTACTTCGAACTGCTTTTCGATGGTGGCCAGTTTGAAGAGCTCGACGCCAACCTCACCTCCGGCGACCCATTGCACTTCGTCGATACCAAAGAGTATCCCAAGCGTATTGTGGCCACCGAGCGCAGCACCGGCCTGAAGGATGCCGTGCGCACGGCCCACGGCCTGAGCGCCGGCCAGCCGCTGGTGGTGGCGGCCATGGATTTCAAGTTTATTGGCGGCTCGATGGGCTCGGTGGTGGGCGAAAAAATTGCCCGCGCCATCGACTACGCCCGCCAGACACGCACGCCCTTCCTCATGATTTCGCGCTCGGGCGGGGCCCGCATGATGGAAGCCGGCTACTCGCTGATGCAAATGGCCAAAACCTCGGCCAAGCTCGCCCTGCTGGCCGAAGCCGGCGTGCCCTACGTTTCGCTCCTTACCGACCCTACGACGGGCGGCGTTACGGCTTCGTTTGCCATGTTGGGCGACTTCAACATTGCCGAGCCAGGCGCGCTCATCGGCTTTGCCGGCCCGCGCGTTATCAAGGAAACCATCGGCAAAGACCTGCCCAAAGGCTTTCAGAGCGCCGAGTTTGTGCTCGAGCACGGCTTCTTGGATTTTATTGTGGACCGCCGCGAGCTGAAGCAGCGCCTGGCCGACTTGCTGGGCATGCTCCGGCCGGCCCCATCGGCCGCTTCTGCCCCAAAACGTGCAGCGGTAAAAGCGCAATAGAAGCCCGTAGAAACGGTTTTTGCTATTTCGGCACACTTCTTGAAAAACCCGTTCCTGGACCAGGAACGGGTTTTTTCCGTATACGGGCCGAAACAACTCATCAATCTTTCATTTTCACATGAACACCTCCAAATCTCTCCTTTCTGTGCTGATGGCTTTCGTGCTGCTGTTCAGCTCCTGCGCCACCTCGCAGCAAGCCAGCACCACGCAGCCCGACCTTTCGACTAACAATGGCACCGGGGCCCGCAAAACCGGCATGAGCAAAACCACCAAAGGCGGCCTGCTGGGTGCCGGTGGCGGGGCCGTGCTGGGCGGCGTACTCGGCGGCCTGCTGGGTGGCGGCAAGGGCACGGCCATTGGCGCTATCGTGGGTGCCGCTGCCGGTGGTACCACGGGTGCCATCATCGGCCGTAAGATGGACAAGGCGGCTGCTGAACTGCAGACCGACATGAAAGGTGCCCGCGTGGAGCGCGTGGGTGAAGGCATCAAAATCACCTTCGACTCGGGTATTCTGTTCGATACCAACTCGGCCACGTTGCGTCCGGCGTCAGAGTCTGACATTACCAAAATGGCTGCTGTGCTGCAGAAATACCCCGACACCAACGTGCTGATTGAAGGCCACACCGACAACACCGGCACCGACGCCATTAACCAGCCCCTCTCGGAGCGTCGCGCGCAGGCCGTAGCTTCCTCTACCATCGCCAAGGGCGTGTCGTCGAGCCGCGTTACCACCCAGGGCTACGGCTCGACCCAGCCCGTGGGCGACAACACGACCGCCGAAGGCCGCCAAGCTAACCGTCGTGTAGAAGTGGCCATCTACGCCAACGAGAAGATGAAGAAAGCTGCCGAAGAAGGCCGCCTGTAAGCTGCTCGCTAAAATTCGTAACGTGTTGAAGAGGCCGCCCACAATGGGCGGCCTTTTTTACGGCCGGTGAGCTGATGAAAAAATGCAGCGAAGCACAACCCGCCACTTACCCGCCGCGTTAAAAGCCCATCATCTTTCTCCCTCTTATCCATTCGTCATGAAGACTTTCAAAGCATATTTCCTGATTTTGCTGGCACTCGTTATGCTGGTGGGCAGCGCCCAGGCACAAACCCCTAAAAAAGGCTGGAGCAACAAGGCCAAAGGTGCCGCCATTGGCGGTGGTGCTGGCGCCGTAGCTGGTGGCCTGCTGGGCGGCGGCAAAGGCGCCGTGGTAGGTGCCGCAGCCGGCGTGGTAGGTGGTGGCCTTATTGGCCGCAACCGCGACAAGAAGAAGGACCCCGCCCGCTACTACAACTACAAAGGCAAGAAATAAGCAATAGCGGCATAGCTGCCTATTGATAAAAAGGCCCTGCGCATCGCGCAGGGCCTTTTTTATGGTTGGTAGTGTAAGAAAGCCGGTTCGACTGGCACCGGGCTACGCTTGGCGGCACAAGTTTGGCAAGGTGGTTGCAAATGGCGTACTTGCCGCCCCATTGCAAAAGCAGCGGTATTTTCTTCCCAACCCCTTTTTTACATCATGAAATTCTTTCGTTCATCACTCGCTTTCCTCCTGGCGCTGGTGCTGTTGGTAAACAACTTCGCCCAGGCCCAGACTTCTACCGTATCGACGGCCAAGCCAAAAGGCATGAGCAAAACCCTGAAAGGCGGCCTCATCGGTGGCCTGGGCGGTGCCGTGGCCGGTGGTGTAGCTGGCCGCCTCATTGGCGGTAAGTCGGGCACGGCTAAGGGTGCCATTATTGGTGCCGTAGTGGGTGGCACGGCCGGCGCGCTGATTGGCCGCAAAATGGATAAGGCCGCTGCCGAACTGCGTCGCGACCTCGAAGGCGCCAAAGTGGAACGCGTAGGTGAGGGCATCAAAATTACCTTTGCTTCGGGCATCCTGTTCGGCACCAACTCGTCGAACCTGACCCCGGAAGCCGCTGGCAACATCGACCAGCTGGCCGCTACCCTCAAGAAGTACGCCGACACCAACGTGGTGGTAGAAGGCCACACCGACAGCTCGGGTTCGGACGCCATCAACCAGCCCCTGTCGGAGCGTCGCGCCCAGGCTGTATCGAACGAGATTCAGGCTCAGGGTGTGGATGCAGCCCGCATCACCGCTACCGGCTACGGCTCGACCCAGCCCGTGGGCGACAACAGCACCGCTGCTGGCAAAGCCGCCAACCGCCGCGTAGAAGTGGCCATCTTCGCCAACGAGAAGATGCAGAAAGCCGCCAAAAAAGGCCAGTTGTAAGCCGCGCATTGCGCGATAGCAACGGAAAAACCGGCAGCCCACGGCTGCCGGTTTTTTTATGTCTGGCCTTTTTAAGTTCGTGGCAACCTTGCCGCGAGCGTGCGGGTAAACCCACCCATGCCTGCACCCGATGCTACTTATTCTTCGCCCGCTGCCGAAAAAGCCTGGGCCGACCACCAGATTCTCGACCATTTCTACGGCCACCTGCCGCCCGAGCCGCGCCGCACGCCCATGCGCGAGCTGATTTCGACCGTGCTCTCGCACCGCACCACGCACGCCGACGAGGAGTTGGCCTACGACCGCATGCTGGAAGCCTTCGGCGACTGGGCCGGGGTGGAGGCGGCTCCGACCCAGGAGTTGGCCCACGCCATCCGCACCACGCGCTGGCCCGATACTCAGGCCCCGCGGATTCAGGAGATTCTGCGGCGCATCCGGGCCGAAACGGGTGGGCCCTACGAGCTGGACTTTCTGGCCGACTGGCCGACTGAGAAGGGGATGGCATGGCTGACGGAGATGCCCGGCATTGGCCTGAAAACGGCTTCGCTGCTGCTGCTGTTCAATTATCACAAGCCGGTGCTGCCCGTCGATACGCACGTGCATCGGGTGGCGCAGCGGGTGGGCTTTCTGGGGCCGAAGGTATCGGTGGAGAAAGCGCACAGCGTGCTGCTGGCCCTGCTGCCGGCCGATGCCGAAACGCTGTTTAACTTCCACAAGCACAACTACTGGCACGGGCAGCAGATTTGCTTCTTCCTGAAGCCGAATTGCGCCCGCTGCCCGCTAAAGGGTTTCTGCAACTACTACGAGGAGCATTTCGGGCCGGCCACGGCCGAGGCGCTAGCCGCCACGCCCGCCAAGTGGGACGCCGCCGCCTGGGGCAAGCTGCCGCATTAGCTTTGTAGCGCGGACTTTTAGTCCGCGAGTTGAAAACTATTCAAGTGCGCACTCGGTAGCTTGCGATTGAATTCCAATTCACGCGCGGACTAAAAGTCGGCGCTACTGCCATGCGCCTCGTTAAGCACCCCGTTCTCTGCAACTACTACGTCACGTACCGCTGCAATGCGAAGTGTGCGTTTTGCGACATCTGGGAGAAGCCTTCACCCTACATTACGCTCGAAGACGTGACGCAGAACCTGCGCGACCTCAAGCGGCTGGGCGTGTCGGTAATTGACTTTACTGGCGGCGAGCCGCTGCTGCACCGGCAGCTGCCCGAGTTTCTGGGGCTGGCGCGGGAGATGGGCTTCATCACGACCGTGACGACTAACGGGCTGCTCTACCCCAAAAATGCGGAAAAGCTGCGCGGCAAAGTCGATATGCTGCACTTTTCGCTCGACTCGGCCGACCGCGACACCCACGATTTGGGCCGGGGCGTGGCCTGCTACGATTTCGTGCTCGAAAGCATTCGGGTGGCCAGGGAACTGGGCGAGCGGCCCGACATTCTGTTCACCGTCTTCCGCAAAAACCTGCAGGATTTGGAGGCGGTGTACCGCGACATCACCCAGCCCAACGGCCTCGTGCTCATCCTCAACCCCGCCTTCGAGTACGGCGACGTGGAAACCGGCGAGCAACTCACCCCCGAGGAGTTGGATTACCTCTCGGCTTTCGGCAAGCGCAAGGGCGTGTATCTGAACGAAGCCTTCATCCAATTGCGGCGCGATGGGGGCAACCATGTGGCTGCGCCGGTGTGCCGGGCGGCCAGTACCACGCTCGTCATCTCGCCCAGCAATGAGCTGGTGCTGCCCTGCTACCACTTGGGCGAGCAGAAATTCCCCATAGCCGGGAAATTATTCGACCTCTACAATGCGCCCGAAACCCAGCGCCTGGCCGCGCTGGAGGGCCGCCTGCCGGCCTGCGAGGGCTGCACCATCAACTGCTACATGCAGCCCAGCTTCGCGGTCGAAACCAGCAAATATTTCTGGCAGGCACTGCCCAGTACTCTCAAGTATAATTGGGAAAAGGGGACTTGGAAGCGGCTGGTGGGCGTGGCGTAGCGCGGACTTTGTAGTCCGCGTCCCCCCCCGGCGGAAACCCAAACGGCGCTAATGGCGCGGAGACGCGAACTACAAAGTCTGCGCTACTCCCGGCACTTTCAGCTGCGTCAGCGCCTGCGTGATTTCGGCCGGGCGCTGGGTGCCCAGCAGCAGGCGGGTGCCATCGCGTAGCACGAGTTGCAGGCCCTGGTCGCCTGAGATGCTGTAAGCGCGATTGCGGCGCGTGCCTTTCAGGCCCCAGCCGCCGTATTCGCCCAGCGGGTCGTAGGTGCGCACGTTGGCCTGGGCAATTTCGGGCCAGGGCCGCACCTGCCAGCGCCATTGCAGCGGGAACAGCCGGTAGTGCGCGCCAGCCGCGTCGAGGCGGGTTTCGAGGCGCAGCGTGAGCAGCAGGCCGACGCCCAGGGCTACTGCGATGCCGGCCACCCCGGCGCTCCAGTCGGCATGAAAGGGTTTGGCCGGCAACAGCCACAGCAACGCGGCAACCACCACTACGGGCACCAGCAGCAGCGGCCACCAGCGCCGGATGAACACCTGGCGTTCCTGAAAAAGCATAAGGCAAGCGAAAGGGGTGAAAAGGTAAACGGCCGCATATTTACGGCCAAACCACCGACTGTATCGCCATGCCCGCCCTCATATTACCCGTTCACGGCATTTTGCCGGAAATTCCCGCCGATTGTTTCGTGGCCGACAACGCCACCATCATCGGCGACGTGGTGCTGGGCGCCAAATGCACCGTCTGGTTCACGGCCGTGATTCGCGGCGACGTGCATAGCATCCGCATCGGCGACGAAACCAATATTCAGGACGGCGCGGTGCTGCACTGCACCTACCAAAAAGCCCCGCTTAGCATCGGCAGCCGCGTGAGCATCGGGCACCGGGCGCTGGTGCACGGCTGCACCGTGGAGGACGACGTGCTCATCGGTATGGGGGCCATCGTGATGGACCACGCCGTGGTGGGCACCGGCTGCATCATCGCGGCGGGGGCGGTGGTGCTCGAAAATTTCGTGTGCGAGCCGGGCTTCCTCTACGCCGGGGTGCCGGCCAAAAGAATCAAGCCCGTGACGGAGGAGCAGCGCGAAGGGCTGCGGCGCACGGCCGCCAATTATCAGACCTACGCCAGTTGGCTGCGATAATCCGGCCGGGAGTTCCGCCGGGCTGTTTATGCCACGACGCGGCCGGAGGCAGCTGTTTTTGCCCTGATGAAAGTTGAACCTGACCGAAAACAGCTGTACCTGGCTACCTCCAATTTAAACCTGACCAGATACGGCTGTTTTTGCCTTGGTTCGATTTAAACCTACCCAAAAATGACCGTTTCCGCCCGGCTTCAAATTGAAACCAGGCGGAAACGGTCATTTTTGGGTAGTTCGGATTACAGCTCGTCGCTGAGCTCCCCACGGGGGGCTTCGCGCTCGGCCGGCGTCGTGACGCGCAGCTGCACCAGCTCCACGGCGCGGCGCGAGCGTTGCAGTACGCGGAATTCGTAGGGGTCGAGCACAGCCACGTCGCCTACTTCCGGAATGCTGCCGTAGATGACGTTGAGCAGGCCGCCCACGGTTTCGTAGTCTTCGCCTTCGGGCAGGGGGTAGGGGAGGTACTCATTGGCGTCGGAGATGGGCGTGGCGGGGTTCACGCGGTACTCATCTTCGGTCACCTTCTCCACCACGGGCACCTCGTTGTCGTACTCGTCCTGGATTTCGCCCACCAGCTCTTCCATGATGTCCTCGATGGTGACAATGCCCGACACGCCGCCGAACTCGTCGCTCACAATGGCCATCACAATGTGCTTGCGCTGGAACTGACGCAGCAGGCGGTTGATTTTCTTGGTTTCGGGCACGAAGTAGGGCGGGCGCATGATGCGGGCCAGCTCCACGGTTTCGCCGCGGCGAATGATGGGCAGCAGGTCCTTCACGTTGAGCACGCCCACGATGTTGTCGATGTTGCCTTCGTACACCGGCATGCGCGAAAAGCCTTCGCTGAACACGAGGTCGAGGATGGTATCGGCCGGGGCGTTCAGGTCGAGAGCCGAGAGCTTGGTGCGGGGCACCATAATCTGCTTCACCATGCGGTCGTTGAACTGAAACACGTTCTCGATGAGCTCGTGCTCGGAGTCCTGAATCTCACCGCTTTCCTTACTTTGGTCGAGCAGCAGGCGCAGCTCGTCGGAGGTGTGCGCCTCGGTGCCGTGCACATTCTGAATGCCCACCGCGCCCAGCATCAGGTTGCTGGCTTTGGAGAGAAACCAGGTGAGGGGCCGCGTAATGAAGTAGAAGCCCCGCAGGGGCAGCACCAGCGCCAGGCTCACGCTCTCGGGCCGCTGAATGGCCAGCGCCTTCGGAAACAGCTCGCCGAAGAGCACGTGCAGGAACGTAAGGACGATAAGACCCAGCGTAACGGCGATGCTGTGCGCCGTGATGGGCGAGATGCTCAGGCCCAGGCGGGGCAGCACGCTCAGAAAAAACTCGGTGAATAGTTCTTCGCCCACCGCACCCAGCAGCAGCGAGGCAATCGTCACGCCGAGCTGCGTGGCCGAGAGGTAGTCGTAGAGGCGGTGCAGCACGCCCAGGGCCTGGCCGGCCAGCCGGCTGCCCTCCTTGGCTTTGATTTCGAGCTGCGAGAGGCGCACGCGAATCAGCGAGAATTCGGCGGCCACGAAAAATCCGTTTACTAGAACGAGTAAAACGGTTAAGAATAGTTGTAAACCCATGTTGGCGGCCCCCGCGACGCGGTCGGTCTGGGGGCCATTGTGCTTCAAAAGTACGCAGTTTGGCGCAGGTAGTTGGCTACGGGCGGTTTGGGCTCACGCATTTCTCACGTGGCCGGGTGTAATTTTGGCGTTCAAATCGAGTGTAAGAACCAATGACCGGGGCCGCTGGTCTTCCCTATGTTGGGCCCGCGCATAACAGAAGCCGGCCTTTTGCGGTATCAGCAAGCGCAACGTGGTAAGTGCCAACGCGACAATCAACTCCCTCATGAAAAATTTCCGGATACTGCCGGTGCTGCTGCTCTGGCTGGGCTTGGCGGCCACGGCCACGGCACAGATAATTACGCCCACGCACCTGAGCACCGCCCTAAGCAAGCCCACCGCCAAAGTGGGCGACGAGGTGGAGCTGATTATCAATGCCCGCATCGACGACAAGTGGCACCTCTACGCCTCTGATTTCAGTGATGAGGTCGGCCCCACGGTATTTACCCTGAAGTTCAAGCCCAGCCCGGCCTACGCGCTGGTGGGCAAGCTGGAGTCCATCAAGTCGCACCACGAGCAGGACGAAGTATTCAAGGGCGAAGTGGCTTTCTGGGAAAAAACCGGCCAGCTGCGCCAACGCATCAAGGTGCTGCAGCCCGGCCCGCTCACCGTGTCGGCCGATGCCGACTACCAGAGCTGCACTACCGTCGACGGCAAGTGCGTGCCCGGCAGCGCAACCCTGGCCTTCGGCCCGCTGACGGTGGCCGGCGCG
>NZ_BAAGZM010000030.1:0-17029 GCF_054778495.1 Hymenobacter agri | reverse complement strand
GGGCGGGGGCGTGGCCGGCACGGTTTGGGCGGCGGCCGACCCAGCCAGCAGCGTCAGGCCAATCAGTAATAAGGTTTTAGGCATATAATCGAATAGGCTGCCGCCCCGGCCGAGCCGCGCGGCCCGATAAAAGGCAGGTAAGTCAATTTAGCAACAAACCTACGCAGGCCGCCGTTGGCGGGCCGAAACCAGCCCCGGGCGCGCGGCCGGCAGCCAACACGTTTTTCGGCCCGCTGGCTTGCCTGCGCCCCGTTTTTGTGCCAACTTCGGGGTGTCAGTCGGGCTCGTTGCCCGGCATTTCTTTCCCAAGCCCCCGTTCGTATGGCCACGCCGCTTTCATATTCCACCGCTTCGGCCGCTACTCCCGAGGCCGCCGAAGGCCGGGCCAACATCCACGTGGTGTGTGCCGAGCCCAGCATTGCCAACCATTTCCTGGCCGAGCTGCGCGATAAAGACGTGCAGAAGGACAGCCTGCGTTTCCGCCGCAACCTGCAGCGCCTGGGTGAAATCATCGCCTACCGCATCAGCGCCCACCTCAGCTACACCGACCAAACCATTCAGACGCCGCTGGCCGAAACCACCGGCAAGCTGCTGCACGACTTCCCCATTCTGGCCACCGTGCTGCGCGCCGGATTACCTTTTCATCAAGGTTTTCTGAATTATTTCGACCAGTCGCCGAGTGCCTTTGTAGCCGCCTACCGCATCGAGGGCACGGCCCAGGTGCAGGTGCAGGTCGATTACCTATCGGCCCCGAGCCTCGACGAGCGGGTACTCATCCTGGCCGACCCCATGCTGGCTACCGGCAAGAGCCTCGTGCAAACCTACCGCGCCATGCTGCGCTTCGGCACGCCGCGCCAGGTGCACATTGCGGCCGTTATTGCCTCGCCCGAGGGCCTGGCCTACGTGGCCCGCGAAATTCCGGAAGCCAGCCTTTGGGTGGCGGCCATCGACGAAAAGCTGAACGAGCACGCCTACATCGTGCCCGGCCTCGGCGACGCCGGCGACCTCAGCTACGGCAGCAAGCTCTAGCCCGCCACCCCGGTTTTGTCCCCAAACTTTTGCCGACGCGCGGCTGCCATTCGCGGCCCGCGGCCGGCGGCTGGGCCAGCCCCGGGAACCCAAGCCGTTCAAATCCGGTATCATTGCTCAGCAAGCCTGGCCCCGACGAGGGGCGGTGGCTTCCTGCTTCGTTAGTCCTTTCCGCCGTGCACCACCTTGCCATCAAATATGCCTCCGTATTCCTGCTGAGTACGGTCAAGTTTTTGGGCGGGCCGTTGGCCGGAGCATCCATGGGCCTGCATTTCTGGACTACCCTGGCCCTCACCGTGGGCGGTATGATGACCAGCGTGTTCCTGTTCTCGGGCGTGGGCCGCGCCTGGATGAAGCACCGCCAGCACCAGCGCCGCCTGCGCCGCGAGCCCATCTTCTCCAAAAAGTCGCGCAACATCATCAAGGTGTTCCGCAAGTTCGGCATGGGCGGCATTGCCTTTCTCACGCCCATTCTGCTCTCGCCCATCGGCGGCACCGTCATTGCCACGCTGCTGGGGGTGCCGCGCTCGCGCATCTTGCTGCATATGCTCTGGAGCGCGGTGTTCTGGGGCACGGCGCTCACGTTTGCCAGCATCCACTTCGGGCACCTCATTCATCACGGGAAATAGCTGCCGGAAACGTTTGCGGGCGCTGGCGCGTACAGGTGCGCCCACCCCAGCATTCCCGGCCATGCGCGAAGCAGTTAATTTCAAGATTCAGGACCACGGCCCCATCTCGCAGCAATTCTTGCAGCGCGGCCTCACCGATTTTGTCCACGCGGCCGATTTCGTGCGCCATTTGCCTTACCAGCGCAACGCCGACAAAACCAACCTAACCAGCGTCCTGGCCGAGGGTGGCGCCACCTGCGGCCCCAAGCACGCGCTGCTGCGCCAGCTGGCCCTCGAAAATGAGGTGCCAGCCCTCAAGCTCAAGCTGGGCCTGTTCCGCATGAACGGCCAGAACACGCCCCGCGTGGCTGCCACCCTGGCCCGGCACGGCCTGGCGTTTCTGCCCGAGGCCCACAACTACCTGCGCTTCGGCCGCGCCATCATCGACTGTACCCGCCCCGGCGCCTGCCCCGACGACTTCAAGACCGACCTGCTGGTCGAAATCGAAATCGAGCCCGCCGACGTGGCCTCGCCCAAAGCCGCCTTCCACCAAACCTACCTGCGCTACTGGCTCGGCCAAAACCCCGACCTGGGCCTGAGCTTCGCCCAACTGTGGGACGTGCGCGAGCAGTGCATCCGCGCCCTGTGCGAGAACTAGCCCGCCTGTAGGCACAAATAAAAAGCCCGTCATGCGCTGATAAGCTCAACATGACGGGCTTTTTCTGGCCAACTTAGTTCGCCTAACGGCCGCGGCGCTTGAGCGCTTTCACGCCAGGGTCGGAGCCGCGCTTTTTGCCGGGGTTGGCCTTCGAGCCCTTGGTGCTTTTTTTCTGGCCTTCCACAAAGGGCTTGCCGGTGCGCTTGTCGATGGTCACGCCGGGCTTAATCCATTCCTTGCGCTCATGGAAAGCGCCTTTGAAGTCGGGGTCGAGCTTCTTGCGGCGGTCGTCGAGCTCGCGCCCCATCTTCTGCTTCTCTTCGAAGGGCGTTTCTTCGATTTTTACTTCTTCGGGCAGCGGCAGCAGCTCAATCTGCTGGTTGATAAGCTGCTCAATTTCGCCCACGTGCACCATCTCGGCCTCATTGGCGAAGGTGATGGCCGCGCCCGTGTGCTGGGCCCGGCCCGTGCGCCCAATGCGATGCACGTAGTCGTCGTGCACAATCGGCACGTCGAAATTAATAACGTGGCTCACCTGGGGCACGTCGATACCGCGCGCGGCCACATCGGTGGCCACCATGTAGCGCACCTCCCCGGCCTTGAACGAGTCCATGCTGTTCATCCGCGCATTCTGGCCCTTGTTCCCATGAATCACGCGCACCTCACCAGCCGGAGCCTTGCGCTCCAGGAAGTGGGCCACCTGGTCGGCGTGCTGCTTGGTGCGGCAGAAGATGAGTATCCGCGTCATCGTCTCCACATCGCGGTAGAGCAGGTAGTGCAGCAAGTTGATTTTGGTAAGCAGGTTAGGCACTTCGTATAGCACCTGGCTCACGGTGCTGGCCGTGCGGGCCGGCGGCGTCACCTCCACCCGCACCGGAAATTCCAGGAACTCCTCGCTCAGCGTCGTTACCCGCTCAGGCATGGTGGCCGAGAACAGCGCGTTCTGCCGCTTGCGCGGAATAATTTCCAGAATGCGCCGAATCTGGGGCATGAAGCCCATGTCCATCATCTTGTCGGCCTCGTCCATCACCAGCGTTTTCAGGTCGGTGAGGCGCACGGCGCCTTTCAGGTAGATTTCGAGCAGCCGGCCCGGCGTGGCCACCAGCACATCGAGGCCTTCGGCAATGGTTTCAATCTGCGTTTTGGGCCCCAGGCCACCGTAGATGGCGAAAATGCGCAGGTCGGTGTTCACGGCCAGCGCTTTCAGGTGCTTCTCAATCTGCATGGCCAGCTCGCGCGTCGGGGCCAGCACCAGCGCCCGCGGATGGGTGCCCTGGGCGTATTTTACTTTCATGAGCAGCGGCAGGCCGAAGGCCGCCGTTTTGCCGGTACCGGTTTGGGCAATGCCCAGCACGTCGTGGCCCGCCAGCAGCAGCGGAATGGTCTGCACCTGCACCGGCGTGGGCTCGGTGAAGCCGGCCTCGGCCACGGCCGTAAGGAGTTGTTTGTTGAGTTTGAAATCGTTGAACGATGGGGTGGTATTGGGTTCCATCCGGCAAAGGTCGGGCTTTTGCGGCGCGTTTTCTTCCTGCGGGTTAAAAAGAACGTCATGCTGAGCGCAGCCGAAGCATCGCTACCGCTTCGTGGCAACTGCATTGGTTACTTGTGCAGTAGCGATGCTTCGGCTGCGCTCAGCATGACGTTCCTGTGTAAACGCCCGCCACCTTCTCGAACTTTTTTTGTCATTTCCCGCTTCCCTTTCTATCTTTGCCCCACCAAAACAAACACGGTAGATATAGCTCAGCTGGTTAGAGCGTCGGATTGTGATTCCGAAGGTCGTGGGTTCGAGCCCCATTATTTACCCACCGAAAAGAGTCCCCGGAATTATCCGGGGACTTTTTTGTTGCTTGCACTGAATCCGTTTTAACGCGGCTTTAATCTGACCGTTTTATTCACCACATTTTACTTGCATGAGCCTGCTCGTCATCGGCAGCGTCGCGTTCGACGCCATCGAAACCCCCTTCGGCAAAACCGATAAAATCATCGGCGGTGCCGCCACCTTCATCAGCCTGTCGGCGTCGTATTCGCTGAAGCCCGTGAAGCTGGTGGCCGTAGTGGGCGAAGACTTTCCGCAGTCGGACATTCAACTGCTCGAAAAGCACGGCGTCGATACCGAAGGCCTGCAAATCAAGCAGGGCGAGAAGTCGTTCTTCTGGTCGGGCAAGTATTCGAAAGACCTGAACTCGCGCGAAACCCTCGTGACCGAGCTCAACGTGCTGGCCGATTTCGACCCCATCATTCCAGACAATTACCAGGACTGCAAATATCTGATGCTGGGCAACCTGGCCCCGCAGGTGCAGCGCCTCGTCATTCAGCGCCTCGTGAACCGCCCCAAGCTGATTGTGATGGACACGATGAATTTCTGGATGGATATTGCCCTCGACGAGCTGCTGCAGACCATTGAAATGGTGGACGTGCTGAGCATCAACGACGAAGAAGCCCGCCAGCTTTCCGGCGAGTACTCGCTGGTGAAGGCCGCCAAGAAGATTATGGGCATGGGCCCGAAATTCCTCATCATCAAGAAAGGCGAGCACGGTGCGCTGCTGTTCCACAAGAACAAGATTTTCTACGCCCCGGCCCTGCCGCTCGAAGAAGTATTCGACCCGACCGGTGCCGGCGACACGTTCGCGGGCGGCTTCATCGGCCACCTCGCCGCCACCGACGACATCAGCTTCGAAAACATGAAGCGCGCCGTGATTCACGGCTCGGCTATGGCTTCGTTTTGCGTCGAGAAGTTTGGTACCGAGCGCCTGCTCAACCTCACGGCCGAAGAAGTGGAAGCCCGCGAAGCGCAGTTTGCTGAACTGGTGAAGGTGGTGCCGGCTTCGGCCATCGCCAACGTGCCGGCCGCGTAAGGGCCGGGGCACTTACGCCACAATCTTGTAGCAACCTTATGCGCGGCGGAAGGGTACACTTACCCATATTCCACTCAACACCACACCGCCATGGGACTCGCCAAGAAAGACACCGACCTTCAGAACGAGAAAACGTCCGTGAACCCGGTCGCTAACTCGAAGAAAAAAAGTACTCAGGTGCAAAGCCCGAATACGATGGACGTTTCCGCCCACGGCAACACCACCGACGGCAACAGCGCCGGCCACGGCGTTGATAACATCCGTAATAACCCGCAGGGCAACAAGCCCATGTCGGTGAATACCGGCAAAGTAGGCAAAGGCGGCGACGCGAAACACTAAGCCGCTGCCCGCCGCAACAGAAAAGGCCCCGCCGGATTCGTCCGACGGGGCCTTTTCTGTTGCGGCGGGGCCCTTTTCTATTAAAAGTCCCAGCCCAGCCACTGCTGATACCCGCGCTGCTGGGCCGCATCGGCCGCTTCCAGCTTGTCAATAGCGTAGCGCTGCCCGAAGCTGACGCCGGGCGTGGCGGCCAGCGTCACCGTCAGCAGGCGGTTCTGGCGGAACACGCTCACTTCATAAGCTGCTTCGCCGGTGCTGAGCAGGGTTTGCAGGTTCATATCGACGCGGCGGCCGTTCACGGCCACGATTTCGTCGTCCACAGTCAGGGCCGCAGCGGCGGGCGAGTTGGGCCAGATGGCCGTCACCTCCGTGCGCTCGTTTTTCACCACCGTGCGGAAGCCGAAATGGCCTTCCGAGGCCGAGGCATTCTCGCCCACCAGCAGTTGGCAGCCCACGGTGTGCAGCACCCGGTCGAGCGGCTCGAGCAGCGGTGCCGTGCCGTAGATGAACTTGTCAAAATAAGCGTGCATGTCGCGGCCGGCCACATCGTTCACAATCCGCACATAGTCGGCTTCGGTGTAGCCAATACCGGTTTTGCCGAATTCCTCGTACAGCCGCCGCATCACGTCGTCGAGGCTGCGGGCGTGGCTCGAGAGCTGCCGGATGGTGAGGTCCAGAATCAGGGCCACTAGGGCGCCCTTGTGGTACACGCTCACCTTGCGGTCGGGCACGCCGGGCTTATAGCCGTCGAGCCAGAGGTCCATGCTGGCGTCGGCCAGCGAGAGGTTGTCGCCGCCGGCGTCGTCGTAGTGCTTGCGCAGCACGGTGTTCAACTCCTCGAAATACTGGGCCGGTGTGCGCACATGGCTGCGGGCCAGCAGGTATTCGCCATAGTAGGTGGTGATGCCCTCGGCGATGAAGCAGGTGCGGAAGTAATTCTCGCGGCTGTAGTCGTATGGCTGCATCTCGGCCGGCCGGATGCTCTTGATGTTCCAAGTATGAAACAGTTCGTGGCAGCTTACGCCCAGCAGCTCCTTGTACAGGCCCTCGCTCATTATCAGCTCGGCCGGCCCCAGCGTAATTACCGTCGAGTTGTAGTGCTCCACACCGTGGTAGTGCTTGTAGGGCAGAAACTGGTTCAGGAAGTGGTAGTCGCCCACCGGGAAGCCGCCGAACATCGCCAGCTGCACCTCCGAAAACGCCTTGAAATCGGCCAGTAGTTTCTCCCAG
This sequence comes from Hymenobacter agri, assembly GCF_054778495.1. Lineage (NCBI taxonomy): Bacteria > Pseudomonadati > Bacteroidota > Cytophagia > Cytophagales > Hymenobacteraceae > Hymenobacter > Hymenobacter agri. The sequence continues at coordinate 10,310 of NZ_BAAGZM010000030.1, read as the reverse complement.
TTCACCAGCGCCTCGCCCTGCACCCACACATGGAAGGGCAGCCCACCGGCTTCGTACTGCTGGTGCGTGAGCGTGGGGCTGGCAATGAGCGGCGCATCGGCCAGTTGGTCGAAATTCTGCGCCTTCAGCACGTGGGGTGCGGTTTGGGACAGGCCGCAGGCAATTTGCCAGCCCTCGGGCAGGGCTAGCGTCAATTCGCATTCCTCATCCTGCCGGCCTTCGGCGTACATCAGCGCCTGCACGGGGTTCAGGTACAGCTGCGACTCGTCGAGCCAGGAGCCGCCGGCATCCATCTGGTGGGCGTAGAAGTTGTAGCGCACCCGCACGCTGCGGCTGGCTGCGTTGGGCACCTCCCACCGGTCTTTGGTGAGCTTGCGGTAGGGGAGGGGCTGGCCGGTGGCGCCGTCTTCAACCACTACTTTTTGAATTTTTTGGGCGAAGTTTTGGAGCTCGTAGCGGCCGGGGCGCCAGGCGGGTAGCTGCAACTCCAGCGGGGGCTGGGCCTCAGCTGGCATGTCCAGCGTTAGCTCGATTTGCAGGTAAAAGGTGAGGGGATTCTCGAACGAAACGCGGTAGTGAATCATTGCCAAAACGATATAAATGGCCCTAAAACTACTGCGTACGTGCCTGCCAGCGTAAAAGTGGCTGAGGCCCTTGCCTTTTCCAACAGCAACCCGTACCTTTGCCGGCCCAACTCGAAACTCGTCTTTTTAAGATTCCTTGATATGAAACGTACCTTCCAACCTTCGAAACGTAAGCGCGTGAACAAGCACGGCTTCCGCAGCCGCATGGAAACTGCCAACGGCCGTAACGTACTGGCCCGTCGCCGCGCTAAAGGCCGCAAGCGCCTCACCGTATCCGACGAAGGCAAGCACAAGCGCTAGTCTTTCATTAGCCGTTAGCTGAAAGCGGGGACCTTGATTCGGCCCTTAGCTGGTAGCTAGCAGATTGCCGCATTGCTGAGACAGTTTCATTGCTGTCGCTGCAATGCGGCTTCGCTATTTTAGCCCTTTCCAAGGGAATATTTGCTGCCGCAATAGTGGCCGACCAATTGAGTAACGTGACCGAGCTAACCGCTGACAGCTCTCAGCTAGCCGCTAAGAGAAAATACACCTTCCCCAAAGAGGAGCACCTGTGCCGCAAGAAGCTCATCGAAGAGCTGTTCAGCAAGCAGAGCTCCTCATTTGGCGCTTACCCGCTGCGCCTCGTCTACATCAAAGCGGCCGCGCCCACGTCGGCCCCGCCGCAGGTGCTCATCAGCGTGAGCAAGCGCGCGTTTAAGCGGGCCATCGACCGCAACCAACTCAAGCGGCTCATCCGGGAAGCGTACCGGCTCAACAAATACCGGCTCACGGAGCAACCCGGCGGGCACGAAATCGCTCTGCTGGGTATTATCTTCACGGGGAAGGAAAAAAGTCCGCTGGCGTTAGTGGAAAAAAAATTAATTTCCGCTTTCCATCGTTTGCTGGGCACAACGCCCGCCGTGGCACCCGCTTCGCCCCCGGCCCCGTAGATTCGTGTCGAACTGCTACCCGTATTCCGTATGACTATCCGCAAAAAGCTATTCGCCGCGCTGGCCCTGAGCACGCTGGGCCTGGCCTCGTTCCGCGCTGCTTCCGATAATGAGCGGTACTTCGAGATTGCCAAGAACCTGGATATTTTCGCCACGCTCTTTAAGGAAGTCAATACCTACTACGTCGACGAGATTACGCCCGCCAAGCTGGTAAAAACCGGTATTGACGCTATGCTGCGCTCGCTCGACCCCTACACCAACTACATCCCGGAAGACGATATCGAGGACTTCCGCACCATGACCACCGGACAGTACGGCGGCATCGGGGCTTCGGTGGTGAAGCGCAACGGCAAAACCGTGGTGCAAAGCGCCTACGAAGGCTACCCGGCCCAAAAAGCCGGCCTGCTCCCCGGCGACGAAATCCTCGACATCAACGGCGTGGTGGTCGATAAAAAGTCGAACGCCGACATCAGCAAGCTGCTTAAGGGGCAGGCCAACTCCATGGTGAAGCTGATGGTGACGCGCTACGGCCAGGACAAGCCCATCGAAATCGACATTACCCGCGATAAAATTCAGGTGGATAACGTGCCCTATACCGGCATGATTTCCGGCGATGTGGGCTACTTCCAGCTCGGCGGCTTCACGGTAGATGCGGGCAAGGAAGTGCGCGCCGCTGTGACCAAGCTGAAGGAGCAGGGCGCGAAAAAAATCGTGTTCGATATCCGCGACAACCCGGGCGGCCTGCTGAACGAGGCCGTGAACATCTCCAACCTCTTCATCGACAAGGGCCTCGACGTGGTGAGCACCAAGGGCAAGGTGACGGAGTGGAACAAAACCTATAAGGCGCTCGACCAGCCGCTCGATACCCAGATTCCGATTGCCATCATCACGAGCAACCGCTCGGCGTCGGCGTCGGAAATTGTGTCGGGTGTGCTGCAGGACTACGACCGCGCTGTGCTTGTGGGCGAGCGCACCTTCGGCAAAGGCCTTGTGCAGGCCACCCGGCCGCTGAGCTACAACTCACAGCTGAAGGTGACGACCGCCAAATACTACATTCCGAGCGGGCGCTGCATTCAGGAAATCGACTACGCCCACCGCGCCGAGGATGGCACGCTGGGCAAATTTCCCGATTCGCTGCGTACGGCCTTCAAAACTACCGCCGGCCGCACCGTGTACGACGGCGGCGGCGTGGCCCCCGACATTGAGGTGCAGGACCGCGAAATTGCCGACATCACCCGCATCCTGCTCCAGAAAAGCTACCTCTTCGACTACGCCACCCGCTACCGCGCCGAGCATCCCACCATCGCATCGGCTCGTCAGTTCCACCTCTCGGATGCCGACTACCAAAAGTTCGTGGCCTACCTGCAGGGCAAGAACATCAGCTACAGCACCGACGCCGAAAAGGCCCTCACCGACCTCAGCAAGAAGGTGAAGGAGGAAAAGCACTACGACGACGTGAAGCTGGAGCTGGAAGCCGTGCGCAAGAAAATCACCGTGAACAAGGCCAACGACCTACAGCGCTTCAAGCCCGAAATCAAGGAGCTGCTGGAGCAGGAAATCGTGTCGCGCTACTACTTCGAGAAAGGCCGCACCGAAGCCGGCTTCGACGACGACCCCAACATCATCGCCGCCGTGGCCGTCCTGAACGACCCGAACCGCTACGCCGCGCTGCTGAAACCCACGGGCCAGGCAGCCAGCGCCCGCAAGTCGGCGGGGACGAAATAGTTTTGAAGGGCGTTAAGTAGAAAAGCAGGTGCTGCAAGGTGCCTGCTTTTTTGTTGAGAATCAATTATGAGTCTTATTGAAAGAATTGCCGCTTTATCCAATAAGCTGCATTGTCAGGCAAGGCTAAAACTAAAGTCTACTGATTTGCCTGAATCTTGGAATAGTGGGATAGGTTTTCCGGTGAGAACATACATTGAGATAAACGGGCCTTGGCCATTCAGGCAGGTTGATTGGGTTGAAATCAACCCCATCGTGATGGAACACATTGGTCGGTTAGTCGCACCGAAACGATGGAATCACTCGGAGCAACTAATTGCGCTGCTTGAAGCAGCGCATGGGAGTTATAGCTTGGTTGATAGAATGATAAGAATCCCATTAGACGCATGAGGTGCGCTGTGGATTCAGATAATTCAGCCCACGTTCTTCAAAGCGTTGCTCTAACGCATCCCAACCGAATTTCATCTTGTAGTCTCTTTCACTTTCAGTAATCGGCAGCAGCCATAGATTGTGCAGATGTTCATTTTCAAAATCGAAAATCTCTACATCTTCTCCGAATAAATACGGCAGCGAAATAAAGCCGTAGCTACAGGAGGAATCATCTTGCCAAGGCTTGCCGAAGTTGACGCTGTGATGCAACCCCAGCGAATTATTGTTGCGATGAAATGATGCGGTCATAGTTAGCAGTTCAATCAAAGAGGCATCTTGCCTGTTGGAAAGAACGTGTAATTCTATCAGAGAATCCGGCGTATCGGTAGACATTCCCAAGGTGGAGTAAATCCAACAGCCTGCTTTCTCGGATGGCGGGAACTCCAAGACGGAAAAATCCTTCCCCATTTTTCCGTGCGGGTCCGGTATCTGGAGTTTCTTATCGGTGCTTGAGCCCCAATTTGATTCTAAATGCTGCTTTAGTAGTTCCAGATTATACATTGTCGAACTTTGCAGGAAATTTCAAAGCTACAGTGAGCGGTACCATTCTTCTCTCCCTCGAAACCTCGTCGCCCGTCTGCTCCGTTGCCTTGCACCGCGTGGCCGACGGCACCCTGGTCGGCCAGTCCGAGCTGCGGCTCGACAAATCACATTCCACCCACCTGACGGTACTCATCGAGCAGCTGATGGCCAACACTGGCCACGCCCTCGCCGACCTCGCCGCCGTGGCCGTGAGCGACGGGCCGGGTTCCTACACCGGCCTGCGCATTGGCGGAGCTGCCGCCAAGGGCTTGTGCTTCGCGCTCGATATTCCGTTGGTGGCCGTGAGCACGCTGCGGGCGCTGGCCGTGCAGGTGGCCGCCGTCACGGCCCGGCCCGATAAGTTCCTATACTGCCCCATGCTGGACGCCCGGCGGCAGGAAGTGTACGCCGCCCTCTACACCCACGACGGGCAGGAGGTGCTGGCCCCCACGCCCCTCATCCTCGATGCCGATACGCTGGCCGAGCAATTGGCTGGGCATGCCATCTTGTTTTTTGGCAACGGCGCGAAGAAGTTTCAGGCGGTGCTGGGCGAGTCGGGGCAGGCGGGTTTCCTGGCGGGCATCGAGCCGTCGGCCATTGCGGTGGGCGCGTTGGCCGTGGCGGCTTATCACCGGCAGGAATTTCAGAACGTGGCCTACTACGAGCCGTTTTACCTGAAGGAAGTGTACACCACCACGCCCCGAGCCAGCGCGGTCTAGTGCCGGTAGCCTTGCCAGGTGCCGCCGTAGCGGTAGCCCGGCTGGGGTTTGGCCTTGATGCAGCAGCTTTCGCACACAAAAAACCAGCTTTTGCCGTCGGCCAGCGTTTGAATCCGGTACAGCGTGGTGGCTTCCTGCTGGCAATGCGCGCAAATTTTCGTCTTCATCGATACGGAGTTGTTGTCAATTGCTAACACTCCTCCGCGAAACACTGTTTTAGCGTACCCCTCCGATATTCTTTCTAGCTTATGGAACCCCTCTTCGTCAACCGCGTTGCCAACTCCGGCTTGGTCACCCTCAATCTGGAAGAATTCATCCATCCCGGCGAGCGGGTGGTGTACGACATCAAGGACAACCTCTTCCACGGCCTGATGCTGCGCGAAAAGGACTTCCGCGAGTTCGTGAAAACTCACGACTGGACGCAGTACGACGGCCAGAACGTCGCCATCGTCTGCTCGGCCGATGCCATTGTACCTACTTGGGCCTACATGCTGCTCGCCACCAAGCTCCAGAACCACGCCCACCGCTACGTCTTCGGCAACCTCGACGCGCTGGAGCAGTCGCTGTTTGAAGAAGCCATTGCCGCCCTCGATGCCGAAGAATACCGCGACGCCAAAGTGGTAGTGAAAGGCTGCGGCGACAAGCCTGTGCCCACCTTCGCCTACGTGGCCATCATGCAGAAGCTGCTGCCCGTCACGAGCAGCATCATGTACGGCGAGCCGTGCAGCACCGTGCCGCTCTACAAAAAGCCGAAGGCCGTCGGCGCCTAGAAATAGCTTTCGACGGCAGTTCCCGGCCTTTCGATGACGGTTCCCGCCGGCAGGAAGCGGCATCGGAAGGTCGGGAACTGCTGGCGGACAAGCGGGAACCATCATCGGAAGGTCGGGCAGCCGCATCGGAGCCCCGGGAAGGCCCGTCGGAAAGCCGGGAACAGGCATCGGAAGCCAACGGGCGTACTTTTGGGCTTTCGCCGTTTCCTTCATGCCTGAAAATTCGCCCGCCAGCCCCTATAAAATCACCTTCCTCACCGGCGCTGCTATTGTAGTGGCCAACATGGTGGGCACGGGCGTGTTCACCAGCCTCGGGTTTCAGGTGATGGGCATCGAGAGCGGCTTCGCGCTGCTGATGCTGTGGCTGGTGGGCGGCCTCATTGCCCTCTGCGGGGCCGTAAGCTACGCCGAGCTGGCGGCCGCCATGCCCCGCTCGGGCGGCGAATACCACTACCTGAGCCGGATTTATCACCCCGCACTGGGTTTTCTTTCGGGCTGGGTTTCGGCCACGGTGGGCTTCGCGGCCCCCACGGCGCTGGCTGCGCTGGCTCTGGGCCAATACGCCAAAAGCGTGTGGCCGGGCCTGGAGCCGCAGTGGCTATCGGTGGCCGTGGTACTGGCCCTCACGCTGGTGCACGGCAGCAGCACCCGCGTCGGCAGCCGCCTCCAGATTATTATTACGGCCCTCAAAGTAGGTGTGCTGGTCGTGTTCATCGGCGCGGGTATGGTGGTGGGGGAGGGGCAGCCCATCCGCTTTCTGCCCGATGCCGCCGGCTGGCAGGCCCTGCTCAGCCCCGCGTTCGCTGTCAGCCTCGTGTATGTTAGCTACGCTTACTCCGGCTGGAACGCCGCCGTATACGTCACCGGCGAAATCGAAAGCCCCCGGCGCAACCTCTCGCGCATCCTGCTGGCCGGCACCGCCGTCGTGCTCCTATTATATGTAGGGCTGAACTACGTGTTTCTGCGCTCGACCTCCATTGCCGGTTTGAAGGGGCAGGTCGAAGTCGGCTTTGTGGCCGCCACTTCGCTTTTCGGCCCGCTCGGCGGCCGGCTGATGGGGGGCGTTATCGCGGGCCTGCTCGTTTCCACCATCAGCTCGATGATTTTCGCCGGCCCCCGCATCGTGCAAACCATGGGGGAGGACATCCCCGCCCTCCGTTTCCTCGCTCCCAAAAGCCGCGCTGGCATCCCCGTGCGGGCCCTGTTGCTGCAAACGGCCATCACCCTGGCCTTTGTGCTGAAGCCCAGTTTCCAGGGCGTGCTGGTCTACGCCGGCTTTATCCTGAACCTGTTCACCTTCCTCACGGTGCTGGGCCTGTTCGTGCTCCGTTTCCGCCAGCCCGATTTACCGCGCCCCTACCGCGCCTGGGGCTACCCCCTCACGCCCCTCCTTTTCCTTGCCCTAAGCGGCTGGACGTTGGCCTTCATCCTGCGCGACAAACCCTGGGAGTCGCTCTACGGCCTCGCCACTCTGGCCGTAGGCGCGCTGGTCTACTTCCTCACCACGCGCATCGGCCAACCCGTTGCCGACGAAACATCCAGTCGCACCAGCGCCTAAAGCAGCCGAATCCCAGAGTTGTCAAATCGTCATTTCTTCGTCAGGCTACCCCTCTCCCTGAGGAGAAGGGGCCGGGGGGGGAGGTGACCCGCCCGAACGAGCTTCTGTAACTTGCACCCTAAATCACCCCTTATATATAATGTCCCTCCGCACCGCCGCGCTTCGGCTCCTGCCCGCCGCTCTGCTTTTGCTTGCCGCTTGTTCCGAATCGAATCCTAAAACCGAAACGACGGCTTCTACCAAGGAAGAAACGATGGCCACCACTGCCGATGCCATCGACCAAACTAAGCCAGCGACGCCAAAACCCAACGCGCAGCCCACGGCTACCGCCCCCGCCCGGCCCACTGCTGCCCCCGATACCGCCTATGCCCAAGACGTGGCCCTGTTCCTCGGCGGCCTGCAGCCCAGCCAGCACAGCGACCTCACCACCCTGGCCGCCACGCCCGCTTGGCAGGCCTTCGCCAAAGACCAGGACAAAAGCTGGGATAAATACCGCGCCACCCACACCACCCGCATGACCCAGTGGGCCAACACCGAGCTCGATTCGGTACACGCCAACAGCCCCACCATCTTCTACCCCTTCAGCGGCCCCGATTTCCTGAACGTCTTCACGATGTTCCCCACCAGCCAAACCTACGTGCTCATGGGCCTCGAACCCGTAGGCAGCGTGCCGGCCCGCGCCTCGCTCGAAAATCCTAAGCTGCTGCCCACCGTCAAAACCTCGCTTTGGTCGGTGCTCAACTTCAGCTTCTTCCGCACCAACGACATGGCCGTGGACCTCAAATCCGTCGAGCTCGACGGCGCTTTGCCCTTGATGATGCTCTTCGCCGCCCGCACCGGCAACCAGATTACCGCCATCCGCCCCGTGCAACTCGATGCCGCCGGCCAGCTCCTCGATGCCACCAAAGACACCACCCGCACCGACCCGAAAGCTATTCCCGGCGTCGAAATGAAGCTCCGCGGCCCCGACGGCCAACCCAAAACCGTCTACTACTTCTCCGCCGACCTCAGCGACTGGAAACTCACCACCAAACCCGCCCCGCTGGAGTTTGTGCGCCACCTCGGCCCCCTCACCACCTACGTGAAGTCGGCCACCTACCTCATGCACAAGTCGTACTTCAACAAAGTGCGCCGCACCGTGCTCCGCCGCAGCCGCTACATCCTGCAAGACGATTCCGGCATCGCCATGAAATACTTCCAGAAAGGCGCTTGGCAGTTCGACTACTACGGCACCTACCGCCGCCCCATCAACCTCTTCGCCAAGCAGTACCAACCCGAGCTCACCGCTGCCTACCACGACAGCATTCACCCGCCCAAGCCCCTCCCATTCGGTACTGGCTACAACTGGCGCCAGACCGACTCCAACCTCATGCTGGCCAAGCGTCTGGTTCCCCTGGCCGATTAATCAATCCGAAACTGCCCCATAGGGCCGTGGTGGCAACATCACGGCCCTTTTTATTGTCGCTATCATATGAAAATGCTCTGTCAATCCCGCCCCGCTGTATATTGTATAATAGGAGTCGCCTTTCTGCTGATGACAACAGCCCTCGCAACCATAGCTGCTACATCCAATCGCCAGGCTTTGTCTCTTGCTGGGGGAGGAGGCCGGGATGTGACGCAATCCGCTGATTCGCCCCTCTTAGATTCTCTGTTAAACGCTAGCCTGCTGCTGAAGCGCGTCGCCACCAACCCCCAATATGAGCTCCAAATCATCTATACCCAAATCAACCGTGACGTCCGCAACCGCCCCACCTTCATCCCCCACACCTACCACCTCAACCCCCGGCAATACTTCAATCCCGCCAGCCTGGTCAAGCTCCCAGTAGTAGCTCTCTCCCTCGAAAAGCTCAACGACCTCAATAAACCGGGCGTAACCCGCCGCACCATCATGGCTACCGGCACCGCCTGGCGCTGCCAGACTCCCGTTCCCTTCGCCGCCCCCGCCGACAGCGACCGCACCGCCACCGTCGGCAACTACATCAAGCGCATGCTTCTGGTAAGCGACAACGTCGCCTACAACCGCCTCTACGAATTCCTCGGCCAGCGCCCCATCAATCAGCGCCTCCAGGAACTCGGTTATCCTAACGCGCGCATCACCCGCCGCTTCGCCCCCTGCGACACCGCCGCCAACCGCCACACCAACCCCATCAGCTTCCACACCTTCCAGGGCGATACCATCTACAAGCAGCTCGCCCAGTACAACCCCATCACCTACCGCAGTCCCCTCGGCCGCGTCCTCAAAGGACGCGCCCACCAGGCCGGGCGCCGGGTCATCCCCGAGCCCTACAATTTCACCACCGCCAACCACCTCCCGCTCGCCGACGTCACCGCCCTCCTCCAAAGCATCCTCTTTCCCGAATCCGTTGCCTCCACCCAGCGCCTCCGCCTCACCGCGCAGGATTATGCCTTTCTCCGCCGCTACCTCCACGCCACGCCGCACGAATCCGGATTCCGCCCTTACGCCTCCAACCGCTATTTCGACGCGTATAAAAAATACTTCTACTACGGCCGCAACCCCGACTTGCCACGTCAATCTTCCCTCCGCATCTACAACATCGTTGGCATGTCACACGGCTATCTGGCCGATGTGGCCTACTTCGCCGACTCCCTCCACCAGTCCGAATTTCTGCTCAGTGCTGTCCTCTACGTCAACCAAGACGGCGTCATCAACGATGGCGCCTACGAATACGAGAGCATCGGGCTGCCTTTTCTGGCCTCATTAGGGCACTATATCCAGCAATACGAGGTCCGGCGCCCCCGTCAGTACCGGCCTGACCTGACCGAATACTTTGCCCCGGAACCTATCCGCTAACTTTTTTCAAAAAAGTGCTCGCCCGTTAAGTGGCTGATTCCAAATGCGACGGCATGTAAAAAGCGCGCCAAATACGTTGCCTTGCCATAAAAGTTGTCGGAAACCCCTTGTTAACCCAGAAATTCCTTCTACTTTTGCACTCCCAATCGCCAACAGGGCAACGGGTTTTGGCACCGCCACCGCGGTCCAGAAAAATGGAACGAGGCCGGAACTTGGGAGCCGCTACCGGTGTAGTGCTTCCCGCATCAGCTTCGCAAAGTCCTAG
>NZ_BAAGZM010000029.1:0-17363 GCF_054778495.1 Hymenobacter agri | reverse complement strand
CGCCCGCACCGCCTGGGCCGACCTGCCTTGGGAGCACCGCGCCGCCATCTTCCTCAAAGCCGCCGACCTGCTCGCCGGGCCCTACCGCGCCCGCATCAACGCGGCCACCATGCTGGCCCAAAGCAAAAACGCCTTCCAGGCCGAAATCGACGCCGCCTGCGAGCTGATTGACTTTTTCCGCTTCAACGTGCACTTCATGCGGCAGGTGTACGAGCAGCAGCCCGAGAGCCTGCCCGGCATGTGGAACCGCCTGGAGCAGCGCCCCTTGGAAGGCTTCGTGTTCGCCCTCACGCCCTTCAACTTCACCTCCATCGCCGCCAACCTGCCCTCCTCGGTAGCCATGATGGGCAACGTGGTGGTCTGGAAGCCCGCCGACACACAGGTGTACTCGGCCCAGGTCCTCATGGAGCTGTTCGAAGAAGCCGGCGTGCCGGCCGGCGTCATCAACCTCGTGTATGCCGACGGCCCGGTAGTGGGCGACGTGGTGTTCAAGCACCGCGACTTCGCCGGCATCCACTTCACCGGCTCCACCAAGGTGTTCCAGACCATCTGGCAGGAAATCGGCCAGAACATCCACCGCTATAAGTCCTACCCCCGCATCGTGGGCGAAACCGGCGGCAAGGACTTCATTGTGGCGCACCGCTCGGCCAAGGCCAAAGCCGTGGCCGTGGGCATCTCGCGCGGCGCGTTCGAGTATCAGGGCCAGAAATGCTCGGCCGCCTCGCGCGTGTACCTCCCCAGCAACCTCGCCGATGAAATCCTCGGCTACGTGAAGGAAGACCTCGCCTCCTTCAAAATGGGCGACGTCGAAGATTTCGGCAACTTCATCAACGCCGTCATCAGCGAAGTATCATTCGACAAGCTCGCCAAGTACATCGACGGCGCCAAAGCCGACCCCAACGCCGAAATCATCGCCGGCGGCGGCTACGACAAGTCGAAAGGCTATTTCATCGAGCCCACCGTCATCCTGGCCAAAGACCCCAAGTACGTGACCATGTGCGAGGAACTATTCGGCCCCGTGGTAACGGTGTACGTGTACGACGCCGATAAATTCGAGGAAACCCTGGAATTGGTGGATACCACCTCGCCCTACGCCCTTACCGGCGCCATCTTCGCGCAGGACCGCTACGCCATCGACCTCGCCTCAAAGAAGCTGGCCCAGGCCGCCGGCAACTTCTACATCAACGACAAGCCCACCGGGGCCGTGGTGGGCCAGCAGCCCTTCGGCGGCGCCCGTGCCTCTGGCACCAACGACAAGGCCGGCTCCATCCTCAACCTGCTGCGCTGGGTGTCGCCCCGCGCCATCAAGGAAACCTTCGTGCCGGTGGTCGACTACCGCTACCCCTTCCTGGGCGCCGCCCCCGCCGAGGATTTGAACCGCGACAAAGGCCTGTAAGTCTTCCTGGGTTTATTTAGATAACGAAAAAGCCGGACTCTGATAAGTCCGGCTTTTTCGTTATCCGAAGGTTGCAGCACGTAACCAGCACTTTGCATAACCTTCGCAGCTCTATCGCATTACATCCCAACTCAGCAGTCACAGGGCTTGCCATCGTCGGCCGCTGCCTCGCCGAACTGCGACTGAATGGCCCGGATTTCGCCGCTATCGAGCGGCTTGTGAATCAGGCCAGCCACCAGCTCATACTCCTTCGATTTCTCCAAGTCCTTCAGCGCCAGCGACGACGTAAGAATGTAGATGTGGCACTGCCCCCGCAGCGCTTCTTGGTAGGGCGCCAGCGCATCCAGAAACTGCCAGCCGTCCATCAGCGGCATATTCAGGTCGAGAAACACCACTTGCGGCACGCGCTGTTTCTGGCCCACCAGCTTCTCCAGCGCCTCGCGGGCCGACTGAAACGTGCAGATGCAGTTGGAGAATCCTTCGGCGCGCAGCAAATGCTCAGTGAGGTAGATGGCGAGGTCATCGTCATCAATGAGGTAGGTTTTCATCCGCATGGTTCCTGAAATGGAGCGTGAATTCGGTTCCTTCGCCGGGGCTGCTGGCCACGGCCACTTGGCCACCCATGGCTTCTGTGTGGGCCCGCACCAGGTATAGGCCAATGCCGCGCCCGCCCAGCCCCGCATGAAAGCGCCGGTAGAGCTGGAAAACGCTGTCGCCGGCCTGCTGCCGGTCAAAGCCCGAGCCATTGTCGCGCACCACAACGGTTATTCCCTCGGCCGGAGTCGCGGTAGCCACCACGTCGATGACCAACGGCCGGGTATCGGACCGGTACTTGATGGCGTTTGAAATCAGGTTGTGAAAGATGCTGTGGAAATACGCCCGGCTGCCGGCCACGCGCAGGTCGGCCGGAATGGCAATGCGGAGCTGCCCGCCCGCCGCCTGCAGCGTCTCCTGCAGGCTCAGCAGCGCCTGCTGGCACACGGCCGCCAGCGCCACCGGCTCGGGCCGATAACCGGCCTGCTCGTCGCGCACCGATAGGATGTCGTTCACGTCGGTAAGCACCTCATCGAGCAGCCGCAAGCTGGTGCGCAGGTTTTGCAGCGATACGTCGAACACGGCCGACTGCTTCTCTACCCGCGCTAGCAGGTCGCTAAAGCCCAGCGCATTGGCCAGCGGCGCGCGCAGGTTGTGCGACACGATGTAGGTGAATTGCTGCAGGTCGGCATTCTGGCTGAGTAGCTTTTCCGTCAGCAGCCGCTGCTGGTGCTCGGCCTGTTTGCGCGGCGTAATATCCTGCATGGCCCCAATCATGCGCACGGTCCGGCCGGCGGCATCGCGCAACAGAAATCCCCGGTCAAACACCTCGGCCCAGCTGCCATCGGCCCGCCGAAAGCGGTATTCCTCCTGCCAGAACGATTCCGTGGTTTCAAACGCCCGGTGCCGCAGACCGGCTACTACGCGCGGGCTGTCATCGGGATGCACATAATCGGCCCACTCGCTAAAAGGCGTGGGGTTTTCGGTGAGGTGATGACCGAATAGATTCTCAAAGCCCTCGCCCCAATACAACGTGTCGGCGTCAACATTCCAGTCGTAAATGGCATCGGTGGTGGCTTTCAGCGCATAGGCAAACCGCTCGTTGCTGAGGCGCAGGGCGGCTTCCACCTGCTTTTCCTTCGTCAGGTCGTGCACCACGCCCACCAGCTGGCAGCAGCGGCCCTGCTCGTCGGTTACCGGCGTCACGCTCACCTCGCCCACCACTTGGCCGGTCGGGTAATCTGACACTTCCTGCCACATCACCCGCTGCAGGGTGGCAATGGCCTCGCGGTATTTCGTGCGCACCAGGCTGAGCGACGGCTCGGGAATGACGTCCTCCACGTAGCGCCCCAGCACCTGCGCCACGGGCAGGCCGGTGGTTTTTTCGAATGCCTTATTGGCGAAGACAAACCGGTAGCGCCCCCCGTCCTCCACGTTCAGCACAAACGTTACATCGGCAATTGCATCAAACAACACCGAAAGCTGGTGCTCCCGCTCCACCAAAGCCGCAATAGCCGCTGTAGTACCTCCCGATGAATCAGCAGTAGTTGACATAGCGAAAGGATGGTAGCGAGCAGTTTGCCCTAAAGAAAGCACATTCAATCCACATAAAAGCCAGTTATGTATTGGATAGCTCCGCCTGGGCATCAGTTTCCAACCCTCAACTGGCTACCCAGCCGCCGCGCCTCGTACCAGGGGTTATCGTTGCAACATTGCGCCCCAAGCCCGCGGGCGCTACCTTTGCCCTTCAGCGCCCGTGAGGCCTGGATGCTATATAATTGACTCTTATGTACCTAGCCCTGCCGGCTGCCAATTATCAGCCCTCCGACTATCTTCCGATTGTCATTCAATTCGGTCTGGCCCTGGCTTTTGTGGCCTTCGCCATGATTGTTTCGCACCTCGTGGGCCCCAAACGCCAGAGCAAGGTGAAGGACGCCTCCTTCGAGTGCGGCATTGAGTCGGTGGGCAACGCCCGCACCCCGATTTCGGTGAAATACTTTCTCACGGCCATCGTGTTCGTGCTGTTCGACGTCGAGGTCATCTTCATGTACCCCTGGGCCGTGAATTTCCGCGCCCTCGGCCGCGCCGGCTTCATCGAGATGCTGGTGTTCATGGGTCTGCTGCTGGCCGGCTTCTTCTACATCATCAAAAAAGGCATTTTACGCTGGAATGAAGCACCTTCCGGCCAAACTTTCACCGCCGCGCCGATGTTGGAAAACCGGCCTGCGCCCGTATCGAAGGCCGCCTAATCCGCTAGTTCTTTATCCTTATGGTTGACACCCGCGTTCCCGAACTAAAAACCGTTGAAGCCCCCGAGGGCATCGAGGGTGCCGGCTTCTTCGCCACTTCGCTGGAAAAGGTAGTGGGCATTGCCCGCGCCAACTCGCTCTGGCCGCTGCCCTTCGCCACCTCCTGCTGCGGCATCGAGTTCATGGCCACCATGGGCTCGCACTACGACATTTCGCGCTTCGGCTCCGAGCGCCCCAGCTTCTCGCCCCGCCAAGCCGACCTGCTGATGGTGATGGGTACCATTGCCAAGAAGATGGCTCCCGTGGTGAAGCAGGTGTATGAGCAGATGGCCGAGCCCCGCTGGGTGCTGGCCATGGGCGCCTGCGCCTGCTCGGGCGGCATTTTCGACTCGTATTCGGTACTGCAAGGCATCGACCGCATCATCCCGGTCGACGTGTACGTGCCCGGCTGCCCGCCCCGCCCTGAGCAGGTGCTCGACGGCCTGCTCCGCGTGCAGGACCTGGCCAAGAACGAATCCATCCGCCGCCGCAACGCGCCCGAGTATCAGGCCCTGCTGGCGTCTTACAACATCAAGTAAGTTTCTGGTTGCTTGTTTCTGGTTTCTAGTTAGGCCGAAACCCAAGTAACCCAACCAGAAACAAGCAACCAGAAACCAGAAACGCAGAATGACTCCTCAAGACGCTGCCGCTGCTCCCGAAGCACCCGTTGCCGAAGACCCGATAAAGGCCCAGAACGCGAAAGTGCTGGCGCTGCTGCACCGCCTGTTTGGCGAGGCCACCTTCACCGACGTACACGAGCCCTACGGCCTGCTGACGGCGACGACCACGCGGGAGAAAATCCACGACATCATCGCTGGCCTGCAGCAGGACCAGGAATTGAAGTTTCACTTCCTGACCACCATGTGCGGCATCAACTACCCCGAGAACGAGGGCCAGGAGTTGGGCATGATTTACCACCTGCACAGCCTGACCAACAACATCCGGCTGCGCCTGAAAATCTTCTTCCCCGTTGCCGACCCGGTGGTGCCCACGCTCACCGACCTCTACAACGCCGCCAACTGGATGGAGCGTGAAGCCTACGATTTCTACGGCATCATCTTCACCGGCCACCCCAATCTGATTCGCATCCTCAACGTGGAGGACATGGACTACCACCCCATGCGCAAGCAGTACCCGGTGGAAGACGGCACCCGCGAAGACAAAACCGACCTGTTTTTCGGCCGCTAGGCCCCTGATACTCATATCATGGCAGTAAACGACGCCTTGGCAGGCACCCACAAGATTCAAGAAGAGGCCGCCGCCCAGCGCCCCGGCCAGCTGATGCCCATCCTCAACGACTTCAGCCAGGAGCTGACAACGCTGAACCTGGGCCCCACGCACCCCGCCACGCACGGCATCTTCCAGAACATCCTGCAAATGGATGGCGAGCGGATTGTGTCGGGCGTGCCCACCATCGGCTACATCCACCGCGCCTTCGAGAAGCTGGCCGAGCGCAAGCCGTTCTACCAGATTACCACCCTCACCGACCGGATGAACTACTGTTCGTCGCCCATCAACAACCTGGGCTGGCACATGACGGTGGAGAAGCTGCTCGGCGTGACCGTGCCCAAGCGCGCGCAGTACATCCGGGTGATTATGATGGAGTTGGCCCGCATTGCCGACCACCTCATCTGCAACTCGATTCTGGGCGTGGACACGGGGGCCTTCACCGGCTTCCTATACGTGTTCCAGGAGCGCGAGAAGATTTACGAAATCTACGAAGAGGTGTGCGGCGCCCGCCTCACCACCAACATGGGCCGCGTGGGCGGCATGGAGCGCGACCTCTCGCCCGTGGCCCTGCAAAAGCTGCGCGACTGGCTGAAGACCTTCCCGGCGGTGATGAAGGAGTTTGAATCTATGTTCACCCGCAACCGCATTTTCATGGACCGCGTGGTGAACGTAGGCCCGATTTCGGCGGAGAAGGCGCTGAGCTACGGTTTCACCGGCCCCAACCTGCGCGCTGCCGGCGTCGACTACGACGTGCGCGTAATGAACCCCTATTCGAGCTACGAGGACTTCGAGTTCGACATTCCGGTGGGCACCAACGGCGACACCTACGACCGGTTCCTGGTGCGCAACGAGGAAATCTGGCAGAGCCTGCGCATCATCAACCAGGCCCTCGACAAGCTACCCGACGGCCCATACCACGCCGACGCCCCGCACTACTACCTGCCTACCAAGCCCGAAGTGTACAAGAACATGGAGGCGCTGATTTATCACTTCAAAATCGTGATGGGCGAGATTGACGCCCCCGTGGGTGAGGTGTACCACTCGGTGGAAGGCGGCAACGGCGAGCTGGGTTTCTACTTGGTTTCGGACGGCGGCCGCACGCCCTACCGCCTGCACTTCCGCCGGCCCTGCTTTATCTATTACCAGGCTTACCCCGAGATGGCCGTGGGCACGACGCTGTCGGACGCCATTGTCATTCTCTCGTCCATGAACGTCATCGCCGGCGAGCTGGACGCTTAGTTTTTGTTGAAATTGACTGCTATGGAGCCGACCACCGCGCCCACCAAACCGCAATTCTCTCCCGCCGCCCAGGCGGAAATAAAGCGCCTGCTCACGCACTATCCGGAAGACCGGAGCAAGTCGGCCCTGCTGCCGATTCTGCACATCGCGCAAGCCGAGTTCGGCGGATGGGTGAGCCCCGAGGTGCAAGACCTGGTAGCTGAAACCCTGAACATCAAGCCGATTGAAGTGTATGAGGTAAGCACCTTCTACACCATGTTCAACCTTAAGCCGGTAGGCCGCCACGTTCTGGAAATCTGCCGCACCGGTCCCTGCATGTTGCGCGGCTCCGACGAACTGACCGCGCACCTCGAGCGCATTACCGGCGCCAAGGTGGGCGAAACTTCGCCCGATGGCCAATTCACGCTGAAAGAAGTGGAGTGCCTGGCCGCCTGCGGCTTCGCCCCCATCGTGCAGGTGCGCGAGAAGTATTACGAGCAGCTCGACACCCCCGAAGCCGTGGACGCCATGCTGAGCGACCTGAAAAGCTCGCTGCACCGCCCCATTCTGCCGTGGGAAGAAAACGGGCTGCCGAACTCACTGAAGAATTACTAAAAGCTGGCCATCAGCACAACGCTTATACCTATGGGCCGCAAGCTATTAACCGAACATATCAACGTTGAAGGCATCGACACTTTCGACGTGTACCGCAAGCACGGCGGCTACCGCTCCGTGGAGAAGGCGCTGAAAATGACGCCCGACGAAGTGGTGGAAGAAGTGAAGAAGTCGGGCCTGCGCGGGCGCGGCGGCGCAGGCTTCCCCACGGGCATGAAGTGGAGCTTCCTGGCCAAGCCGGAGGGTGTGCCGCGCTACCTCGTGTGCAACGCCGACGAATCGGAGCCCGGCACCTTCAAAGACCGGCAGTTGATGTCGAAACTGCCCCACCTGCTGGTGGAGGGCATGATTACGAGCAGCTACGCCCTGGGCGCCAACACCTCGTACATCTACATCAGAGGCGAGCTCTTGTACGTGCTGCGTATTCTGGAAAAAGCCATTGCCGAGGCGTACGCTAAGGGTTTCCTGGGCAAGAACATCCTGGGCTCGGGCTACGACCTGGATTTGCACGTGCACCCCGGCGGCGGCGCATACATCTGCGGCGAAGAAACTGCCCTGCTGGAAAGCCTCGAAGGCAAGCGCGGCAACCCGCGCAACAAGCCGCCATTCCCGGCTGTGCAGGGCCTCTACGCCCGCCCCACGGTGGTGAACAACGTGGAAAGCATTTGCGCCGTGGTGCCGATTGTGAACGACGGCGGCGACGAGTACGCGAAGCTGGGCGTGGGCAAAAGCACCGGCACCAAGCTGATTTCGGCCTGCGGCCACCTCAACAAACCCGGCATCTACGAGATTGAGCTGGGCGTGCCGGTGGAGGAATTCATCTACTCCGACGAGTACTGCGGCGGCATCTGGAAGGGCCGCGACCTGAAGGCCGTGGTAGCCGGCGGCTCGTCGGTGCCGATTCTGCCCAAGGAGCTGATTCTGAAAACCGCGGCCGGCGAAAACCGCCTGATGACCTACGAGTCGCTGAGCGACGGCGGCTTCGTAACGGGCACCATGCTGGGCTCGGGCGGCTTCATTGCGATGGACGAGACGACGTGCATTGTGCGCAACACCTGGAACTTCTCGCGCTTCTACCACCACGAAAGCTGCGGGCAGTGCTCGCCCTGCCGTGAGGGCACCGGCTGGATGGAAAAGGTGCTGCACCGCCTGGAGCACGGCCACGGCTCGATGCACGACATCGACCTGCTGGTGAGCGTGGCCAAGCAGATTGAGGGCAACACCATCTGCCCGCTGGGCGAAGCGGCCGCCTGGCCGGTAGCCGCCGCGGTGCGCCACTTCCGCCACGAGTTCGAGTGGCACGTGACCAATCCGAAAGAAGCTACTGCTCCCGGCGCGGCCTACCGCGGCGCAGCAGTGCTGGCGTAGCATCTGTCGAACGAATAAAAAAGAACGTCATGCTGAGCGCAGCCGAAGCATCTCTACCTCAATACTAATTCAGATTACCTGCGTGGTAGAGATGCTTCGACTGCGCTCAGCATGACGACCTAAATACTTGATATAAAATGGCTAAAATTACGTTCGACGGCATCGAGATAGAAGTTCCAGATGGAACGACTATCATGAACGCGGCCCGCCAGATTGGCGGCAGCATTGTGCCGCCCGCCATGTGCTACTACACCCCGCTGAAGGGCTCGGGTGGCAAGTGCCGCGCCTGCCTGGTGAAGGTGTCGGCCGGCTCGGCCAAAGACCCGCGCCCCATGCCCAAGCTGGTCGCCTCGTGCATCACCACGGTGCAGGACGGCATGGTGGTGGAAAACACCACCAACCAGCAGGTACTCGACGTGCGCAAAGGCATCGTGGAGATGCTGCTCATCAACCACCCGCTCGACTGCCCGGTGTGCGACCAAGCTGGTGAGTGCAGCCTGCAGGATTTCGCCTTCGAGCACGGCGTGAGCACCACCCGCTACGAGGAAGAGCGCCGCACCTTCGAGAAAATCGACATCGGCCCGCTTATTCAACTGCACATGACGCGCTGCATCCTGTGCTACCGTTGCGTGTACACGGCCAACCAGATTACCGACAACCGCGTGCACGGCGTGCTGGGCCGCGGCGATGCCGCCGAAATCGGCACCTACATCGAGAACATCATTGATAACGACTTCTCAGGTAACGTGATTGACGTGTGCCCGGTGGGCGCCCTCACCGACAAGACGTTCCGCTTCAAGCAGCGCGTGTGGTTTACCAAGCCCGTGAACGCGCACCGCAACTGCTCGCACGAGAAATGCGAAGGCCGCGTAACGCTGTGGTACAAAGGCAAAGACGTGCTGCGCGTAACCGCCCGTAAGGACGAGTACGGCGAGGTGAAAGAGTGGATTTGCAACGAATGCCGCTTCGACAAGAAGGAAACTGCCGACTGGGTGCTCGAAGGCCCGGCACACATCAACCGCGCCTCGGTTATCGCCCAGAACCACTACGAGCTGCCCGTGGTGAACCCGCAGGTACTGGCCGACCTACCCGAAAGCACCACCCGCGAGCTGGAGCGCAACCCGCCGCTGCGCTTGGGTGGCCTGAATAACTAGCAGCCGTCAGCAATAAAATAAGCACGTCATGCTGAGCGCAGCCGAAGCATCTCGCGTGCGGTAGTAATCCAATCGATTGAATTAGTTGCGCGAGCGAGATGCTTCGGCTGTGCTCAGCATGACAAACGTCCATAACCAATGACTCTCCCCGCTCTGGGCTGGCAAGGCCTCGTCGTTCTGGCAACCTTCGGCATTTCGCTGCTGATTGCCACGTATTGCACCTACGCTGAGCGCGTAATTGCCGCATTCCTGCAGGACCGCGTGGGCCCGGACCGTGCCGGCCCCTTCGGCCTGCTGCAGCCGCTGGCCGACGCCGTGAAGCTCTTCACCAAAGAAGAATTCTTCCCCGCCGGGGCTAACCGGGCGCTGTTCGTGTTCGGCCCCTGCCTGGCCATGATTACGGCCCTGATGTCGTCGGCCGTGATTCCGTTCGGCAACTTCCTGAAATTCGGCGATACCGAAATTCACCTGCAGGGCATCGAAATCAACGTCGGGATGCTGTATGTGTTCGGCATTGTGTCGCTGGGCGTGTACGGCATCATGATTGGCGGCTGGGCCTCGAACAACAAGTTCTCGCTGCTGGGCGCCATTCGCGCCGCTTCGCAAAACATCAGCTACGAGTTGGCGATGGGCTTGGCCCTGATTGCCGTGCTGATGATGTCGGGCACGCTCTCGCTGCGCGAAATCACTCTGCAGCAGACGCACGTAGGCGGCGGTTGGCACCTGAGCGACATCTTCACCTGGAACGTGTTCAAGCAGCCGCTGGGATTTATCATCTTCATCGTCTGCGCGTTTGCTGAAACGAATCGTACGCCGTTCGACTTACCCGAGTGCGAAACGGAGCTGGTTGGTGGCTACCACACAGAGTACAGCTCCATGAAAATGGGTCTGTATCTGTTTGCTGAGTACGTGAACGTGTTCGTGGCTACGGCCGTGATGTCGGTGCTGTATTTCGGCGGTTTCAACTACCCCTTCCAGTACGAATTCCTCGACTTCCTGACCAACAAAACCAGCCTCTCGGCCGATTGGGCGCACAACATCTTCGTGCTGATGGGCGTGGTGGCCATGTTCGCCAAGATTTTCACCGGCATCTTCTTCTTCATGTGGGTGCGCTGGACGCTGCCGCGCTTCCGCTACGACCAGCTGATGCGCCTGGGCTGGACCATCCTCATTCCCTTGGCCATCTTCAACATCCTGCTCACGGGCGGCCTGATTACGTTCGGCGTAATTCAATAACCACTATGGAATCCTTAAGCAAACGCGCCAAAGTTCTGACCAAAAAGCCGATGACCCTGGCCGAGCGGGCCTATCTGCCGGCAATTTTTCAGGGTCTGAGCATTACGATGCAGCACTTTTTCCGGGCTGCCACCAAGAAGCAGGTCACCATTCGCTACCCCGAGGAGACGCGTCCGTTCTCGCCCGTTTTCCGCGGCCTGCACGTGCTGAAGCGCGATGAGAAAGGCCGCGAGCGCTGCACGGCCTGCGGCTTGTGCGCCGTAGCCTGCCCCGCCGAAGCCATTACGATGGTGGCCGGCGAGCGCAAAAAGGGCGAGGAAGGCCTCTACCGCGAAGAGAAGTACGCGGTGAGCTACGAAATCAATATGCTGCGCTGCATCTTCTGCGGCCTGTGTGAGGAAGCCTGCCCGAAAGCCGCCGTGTACCTGCAAGCCGATAAAATGGCCCCGCCGCGCTTCGAGCGCGACGAGTTCATCTACGGCAAAGACCGGCTGGTGGAGCCCGTGGCGCCGGACCTGCGCTCGAAGCGCGGCATTCAGCTCACGCCCGAGCAGGCCACCACGCTGCGCACGCAAACGGCTTAATTACGCCGGTCATGCTGACGAAGGAAGCATCTTATCACCGCTGCCTTTGTCAGAATATGTTAATCCCTGCGGCGCAAGCGTGATAAGATGCTTCGCTCCGCTCAGCATGACACCTCAATGTCTCCTCTCTTCCTCTTTCTCTCGTTCGTGGCCCTGCTGAGTGCATTGGGCGTGGTACTGGCCAAGAACCCGGTGCACAGCGTCCTGTTCCTCATCCTCACGTTCTTCACGCTGTCGGGCCACTATCTGCTGCTGAACGCGCAGTTTCTGGCGGCGGTGAACATCATTGTGTACGCCGGCGCCATCATGGTGCTGTTCCTGTTCGTAATTATGTTCCTGAACCTGAACGAGGAAACCGAGCCGCACAAGCCGGCTATGGCCAAGTTTGCGGCTGCCATCGCCGGTGGCTCGCTGCTGCTGATTCTGGTGGCGGCGTTGCGCAACGTGAGCCCCGCCGGCTACGACCCGGCCAGCTTCGACTCGCAGATTGGCATGGTCGACCGCTTGGGCATGGTGCTGTTCCGCGACTACGCGCTGCCGTTCGAGTTGGCGTCCATACTGCTGCTGGCCGCCATGGTGGGCTCGGTGATGCTGGGCAAGCGCGAAACGGGCGAACGCAACTTCTAAACAACCCGGTGCTTGATACAGAAAACGGCCGCTGAGATTTCAGCGGCCGTTTTTTTTGATTTGCCTGTAACTTGCTTCGGCTCGGTGGCAGCTGCTACCGGGCCGTATTTTCTGGCCTCAAGCAATTGCCGATGCAGCCTCAATCCGTGTTAGCCGCTCCCGAAGAAGTTGGCGAGTTGGGTGTTCAGTATTTAAAACGGTTCTGGTCGCGGGCTCTGGCCCAGCGCAATGGTGCTTTCATTGAGCAATCGGAGCGTAACTGGCGGTTCGACAACATATTGCTCAACGGCCTGGGCCTGCCGATTGAGGAAACCACGCGCTACCTCATGCACGCCAACCCCAGCTTCGTGGAGTTTGAGCGTTGGATTGCCGCCAAAAACAACGGCGCGCCCGATGCGCTGCAAATCGAGCGGCTCAACAGCATTTTCGCCAACCGGCCCTACCCTCCTGGTCTGCAACAGCAACTGCGCGCCATCGAGGAGATGCCCGACGTGCTGAGCGCCGCCGACTTGGCTTTCTGGGAGGAACACGGCTACGTGGTGGTGCGTGGCGCGGTATCGCGCGAGCAGGCCCGGGCCACCGAGCTGGCCGTGTGGGAAAGCCTGGGCATGGACCCAGACGACCCGGCCACATGGTACGACAAGCCCATCGGCAAAGGCATTATGATGGATTTTTACCACCATCCTACGCTACTCGCCAACCGGCAGGCACTCCGCATCCAGAAAGCATTTGCCCAGCTCTGGCACACGGCCGACCTCTGGAAAACCACCGACCGCACCAGCTTCAACCCGCCCGAAACGGCCACCTATCAGCACCAGGGGACGCCGCTACACTGGGACATGAGCCTGCAGCCGCCCTTCCACTTCGGCACGCAGGGCTTGCTCTACCTCTGCGACACGCCGGCCGAGCAGGGCGCTTTTCGCTGCGTGCCCGGCTTCCACCGCCGGCTGGAAAGCTGGCTGGCCGAACTGCCCGCGGGCACCGACCCGCGCCGCGTGAGCCTCGACGCGTTCGCCGTGCCCATTGCCGCCGAAGCCGGCGACTTCGTCATCTGGCACCACATGCTACCGCACGGCAGCAGCCCCAACCACGGCCACTACCCGCGCATTGTGCAATACCTGAACATGTACCCGGTCGAATTCAAGGAAAATATGGCGTGGCTGTGAGCAACAAGCCCACGCCCTACCCCGACCAGAAACAAAACGAGCCAGCCGAACCCAATGGGTTCGGCTGGCTCGTTTTGCATATCTAATCAGCGAAATAAGATGCCGGAAACGAATAAAGGGAAATAGCGTCGGAGCCTAGTTGTAAGCTGCTCCAGTGTCAATGGCGTTGGCCTGCGCTACCACCGTGGCGTGCATCGGCATAGAGCGGAAAGTAGTTGCCCGCAGCTGGCGCACCGGCGCTACCGCCAGTTGCATCAGCGAGCCAGCTAAGGCAATCCAGAACAGAAAAACGGTGGCGAAGAGGTATAGCTTATTCATGGGGCGAGCGGGTAAGTCATTAACTGATACAAACCTACGCCCCGGGCCAAAGGCCGGATTTTAGCCTTCGATTAGCCATGGGTATCGCCCGTCGAACCGGCTTTTTTCCGGTATCAACGCCTTGCGGTGCGTTTGGTCAGGCACAAAAAAGCGGCGACTGATTCCTCAGTCACCGCTCCTGTTTACTGCAATTCAAAAACCCTTACTTCGCCACCACGTCGGTCTTGATGCTCAGTTCCTTCAGCTGCGCATCGGCGATGGGCGAGGGCGAGTCAATCATCACGTCGCGGCCGGAGTTGTTTTTGGGGAAGGCGATGAAGTCGCGAATGCTATCGGAGCCGCCGAAGAGGCTGCATAGGCGGTCGAAGCCGAAGGCTAGGCCACCGTGGGGCGGCGCGCCGTACTCGAAGGCGTCGAGCAGGAAGCCGAACTGGGCCTGGGCCTCCTCGGGCGTGAAGCCGAGCAGCGAGAACATGCGGGCCTGCACCGCCCGGTCGTGGATGCGGATGGAGCCGCCGCCGATTTCCACGCCGTTTATCACGAGGTCGTAGGCGTTGGCGCGGGTCTGGCCGATGGTTTTGGGGTCGTCGAGCAGGGCCAGGTCCTCGGGCTTGGGCGAGGTGAAGGGGTGGTGCATGGCGAAGTGGCGGTTTTCCTCTTCGCTGAACTCGAGCAACGGGAAGTCAATCACCCACAGCGGCGAGAACGAGTGCGGGTCGCGCAGGCCGAGGCGGCGGCCCATTTCGAGGCGCAGCTCGCTGGCGGCTTTGCGGGTTTTGACTTCGGGGCCGGCCAGCAGCAGCAGCAGGTCGCCGGGGTTGGCATTGAAGGCGGCCTTCCACTTCTGCAATTCTTCCTGCGAGTAGAACTTATCAACCGACGACTTCACCACGCCGTCGGCCTCCACGCGGGCGTACACGAGGCCGGTGGCGCCAATTTGCGGGCGCTTCACCCACTCGGTCAGCTCGTCGATTTGCTTGCGGGTGTAGGCGGCGCAGGTGGCGGCGTTGATGCCCAGCACCAACTCGGCGCTGTCGAACACGGGGAATCCCTGGCCCTTCACGGTGGCGGTGAGGTCGGTGAGCTTCATGCCGAAGCGGGTGTCGGGCTTGTCGTTGCCGTAGTCGCGCATGGCGTCGGCGTAGGTCATGCGGGGCACGGTGGGGAAATCGAGGTTTTTGATTTCCTTGAACAGGTAGCGCACCAGGCCCTCGAACATGTCGAGGATGTCTTCCTGCGTCACGAAGGCCATTTCGCAGTCAATCTGCGTGAATTCGGGCTGGCGGTCGGCGCGCAGGTCTTCGTCGCGGAAGCACTTTACAATCTGGAAGTAGCGGTCGAAGCCCGATACCATGAGCAACTGCTTGAACGTCTGGGGCGACTGCGGCAGGGCGTAGAATTCGCCGGGGTTCATGCGCGAGGGCACCACGAAATCGCGCGCGCCTTCGGGCGTGCTCTTGATGAGCACCGGGGTTTCGACTTCGATAAACTCCTGGCCATCGAGGTAGCGGCGCACGGCCTGGGCCATTTTGTGGCGCAGCATCAGGTTGTTGCGCACGGGGGTGCGGCGCAGGTCGAGGTAGCGGTACTTCATCCGCAGGTCGTCGCCGCCGTCGGTGTCGTCTTCGATGAGGAAGGGCGGCAGCTTGGCGGGATTTAGAATCTCAACCTTATCGGGACGAATTTCGATAGCGCCGGTCGGGATTTTGTCGTTTTTGGAGTAGCGCTCGGCCACTTTGCCGGTCACGCTCAGCACGAACTCGCGGCCGAGGTGGCGGGCGGTTTCGCGCACGGCTTCGGCCTCCACGCCTTCTTCGAGCGTGATTTGGGTGAGGCCGTACCGGTCGCGCAGGTCAATCCAAAGCAGGGAGCCTTTATCGCGAGTGCGCTGCACCCAGCCGCAAAGCGTGACGGTTTGACCAATGTGTTCGGGGCGGAGCTCGCCGCAGGTGTGGGTACGTAGCATGGACCGCAGATTTAACGGATTCTAACTGATTAAACGGATTATTGGGGTTCCGCTTTTTTGTGCGAAGGTAGCCACTGTGGCGGCGGGGCGAAACTCAAAATTTGGTACGGAGTATGTAATAGCCGCTGGCAACGGCGTTCCTTTGCCCTCTCAATCCCTTCAAATACCCCATGAAACTTCTCCCCGCGCTCGCCCTGGCCACCGCTCTTTTCGCCGCCGGCACCGCCCAGGCCCAGACCAAAATCAAGACCAAAACCAAGTCCGAAGCTTCGGGGACGGAGATTAAATCGAAAGGCACGGCCGGCGCGGTCACGCTCGACGGCCCCATCAAGCGTGTGGAAACGCTCTCGGGCATCGACGTTTTCCCTAAGCCCAACACCACCGATATCCTGCTTAGCTTCACCCAGCAGTTCACCAAGCCCGGCACGCTGGTAATGACCGACTACAAAAACAACGTGGTGTACCAGACCGCGCTGGACCCCGCCAACAACACCGGCGCGCCCGTGAACCTGGGCAAGATTCCGGCCGGCACCTACCTCGTAGAGGCCAAAACCGGCAACTACGTGTACTGGAAGAAGGTGCGGATTAAGTACCCGGCCATCCGCCGCTAGTTGGCACTGATTGTCATGCTGAACGCAGTGAAGCATCTGAGGACGCTCCAGGGAGTGTTATCAGATGCTTCACTGCGTTCAGCATGACAGGTTGTTTTGCCGTTCTTTTGTATTCCTATATCGCCGCTTCTCCCCTCTCTATGAAACGCATGCCCCTGCTGTTGCTGCTGTTGCTGGGCCTTCTGGCTTTCGCGCCCAAGCCCAAGCTCACCACGGTGAAGCTGGCTTCGACCCTCTCGGTGGGCGTGCCGAAGGAATTTGCGCCGCTGCCCGACGACGGCATCGCCGTGAAATACCCCTCGCCGCGCAAGCCGCTGGCCGTGTATTCCAACCCCAGCGGCCGCGTCGACTACAGCGTGGCCGTGCGCCCCACCACCTTCGAGAGCTTCGACTACGGCGTGCTGCTTAAGATTTACAAGGCCAGCATCCAGCGCCTCTACACCAAAGTCGATTTCCTGAAGGAAGACATCCGCACCGTGAACGGCCGCGATTTCATCTACTTCGAGTTCGTTTCGACGCTCTCGGACACCCGGCGCAACAGCCAGCTGGCGCCCATCAAGCGCTACCAGGCGGTGCAGTACGCCATCGAGGGCTCGCAGCTCTACGTGTTCACCTTCGTGGCCCCCGCCGAGGAGCAGGCCCAGTGGCAGCCCACCGCCCAAGCCGTGATGAATGCCATTGCGATGAAGAAGTAAGCAGTGTTTGCCGACGACGACTACTTCATGGCCCAGGCGCTGGCCGAAGCGCAGAAAGCCTTCGCGGCCGATGAAATCCCGATTGGCGCGGTGGTGGTGTTCGAAAACCAGATTATCGGCCGGGGATACAACCAGACCGAGCGCCTACGCGACGTGACGGCCCACGCCGAAATGCTGGCCCTCACGGCCGCCGCCAACCACCTCGGCAATAAATACCTGGCCGACTGCACCCTCTACGTCACCATCGAGCCCTGCGTGATGTGCGCCGGGGCCAGCGCCTGGGCCCAGCTAAAGGCCGTGGTGTTCGGGGCCGACGAGCCCAAGGTGGGTTTCCGCCGCCACGGGCCGCTGCTGCAC
>NZ_BAAGZM010000028.1:0-17578 GCF_054778495.1 Hymenobacter agri | reverse complement strand
GTTCGATGCGCTGGGCCGGCAGGTGCGCATGCAGCCCGCCCCTGCCACCAGCTCCGAAGCTACAGTGTCGCTCGCGGGCCTGCCGGCTGGCCTCTACGTGCTGCGCTGCGGCGCGCTGCACCAGCGCCTGACAGTGGAATAAGGCAGCTGACCACGAAGCAAAAAGAGGGCTAACCGATTGGTCAGCCCCCTTTTTGCGTTTGGCAAAGGCGTAGCGACGCGGCATTTCGCGTCTGCGGGTCCGCACCGCATGGGCGCGGCTCCAAAGCCTCTCAACGCCGAGACGAGCAGTGTCGCGTTTTTACATCGGAGTTATTTCTCGCCCTTCAAAATGCGGTACAGCCGCGCACCATGCCGCCGCACGTAAGGCGCAAACTCGCCCGTAGCAGCAGTCTTTTTGCCGCTCCACAGGTCGCGCACCGTGCACTGGCCCGCCAGCCCCAGCTGCGCCAGCGCCACCGGAATCTGCACCGAATCGGCCGGGGCGGGCAGCAGCGGGCTTTTGGTGAACACCAGGAATTGCATGGTGCCGCCGGTGTTCTGCCCCGCGGCCGCCTTGTCGAGGCCGGCCGTGGCCCGGAAGTGGGTGTAGCCGGCCGGCAGCGCGTACTCAATCAGCGAGTTGGCGTGGGTGCCGATGCCTTGCGCGTAGGTTTTGTCGGCCACGATGAGCGGCGCGCCCGACACGCTTTTGTCCTTCGTGGCCTGGCCCCAGCCGGCGGTGGCGCTCTGCCAGGGCAGTTCGGTAAGGCTTTTGGTGGTGGTGGCGTTGCTGAGCGTGGGGTTCAGCCAGTCGGCGTGGTCCCAGGCGCTGCCGTCGCCGCCGTCGCGCACGCTCAGGTAGAGCTTGCTGGCACCAGTAATGTCGACGTCGACGGGCTGGCTTTGGCCGGGCGTTTGGCGGTTGATGACGGCGCTGGCCCAGGCGGCTTCGCGGGCGGGGGCCATTTCCTGGTCCTGGGCATTGAAGAGGGCCAGGAACTTGTCGCCGGTGGCGGGGTCGTCGGCGGTCCAGGCCACGAGGTCGCCGCGCCGGAACAGCTGGCGGTTGTGCGTGCTGCCGCGGTGCATGGCCAGCACGTTTTTGTTGGTGAGCAGCCCCAGCGTGAACGGGTCGTTGCTGGGCAGGTCGCCGCCAAACATCAGCGGCGAGCGGAAGATGCTCCAGAGCGTCATCAGCGTGTACTGCTCGTCGCGGGTGAAGCGGCTCATGCGGTCGTCGCCCCGCTCGGCGCGGATGCCCAGCCGGCCCAGCGGCAGCATGTCCGCATCCGGATACGCGCCGAACTGGATGTGCGGAGCCCAGCGGTTGCACACCTCGAAATGCTCCTTCAGCTGTTCCCAGCTGTCCCAGAAATCGCCCACGGTGCGCCACATATTGGCATTGGCAGCCACGTGCCTAGCCTCGGCAATGGGTGTTTCGCCGGGCGAGGTGCTGAACACGATTTTGCGCCCCGACTTATCAATGGCCCGCCGAATCATCTCCACCTCGGCCTTGTGGTAGGGCTCCGACAGGTCGTCGACCTTCACAAAATCGAGCCCCCACGCGGCGTAGAGCTTGAACAGCGAATCGTAATACTCCTGCGCGCCCGGCCCGGTTTTCACCGTGTACATGTCGTGCAGCCAGGCTGCCTGTCCCTCCTTCGAGTAGATATCGGCGGCCGTGAGTTTGGTGCCCAGAATCGGCAGCCGGCGCTGCACCGCCACCACCGGCACGCCGCGCATGATATGAATACCGAATTTCAATCCCTTGCCGTGCAGGTAATCGGCCAGCGGCCGAAAGCCCTTGCCCCCGGCCGCCGACGGAAACCGGTTCACCGCCGGCACGAGGCGGCCGTAGGCATCGATGCTCCAGGCGGGGTCTTTCTCGTTGTAGCCGTGGGCGGTGTCGTTGCCCACGTACCAGCGAATGTCCACCACCACGTACTCCCAACCGCTGCTTTTGAGGTTTTTGGCCATGTAGTCGGCGTTGGCGCGTACCTCGGCTTCGGTCACGGTGGGGCCGTAGCAGTCCCAGCTGTTCCAGCCCATCGGGGGCGTGGGGGCCCAGGCGTGGAAGTCGGTTTTGGGCGCGGGCGCGGCTTTCGGCGCAGCCTTTTGGGCCGCCAGCGGCTGGGTGGCCAGCGTGGCGAGCAGGGCGAGCGGCAGGAGGCGTTGGGGCGTTTTCATAGGATGGGCGTGTGGGTTGGATTACCATCAAAACGGTCATGCTGAGCTTGTCGAAGCATCTCTACCGCTTCGTTGCAATCAGCATTGATTACTACTGCGGTAGAGATGCATCGACAGGCTCAGCATGACGTTCTTGTTTCTATCGTGCTTACCCTACCAGAACTTCGTGTACAAAGCCGTCAGCATCAACATGGTAATCACAATCAGCGTCATCGTTTGCGTGCTCACGCGGAACATGCTGGCGTCGAGCTGAATGGAGCGGGCATTCACCACCGGGCCGGCGAGGCTCACGGCCACCATCAGCACCATCGTGATGGCAAACGACAGGCCCATGCAAATCAGGAAGGGGATTTCGTACACGCCCGCGCTGTTGCGGAAAGCGGTGTAGAGCAGGGTTTCGGGGCCCAGCACGGCGGGCGCGTAGTTGTTGAAGAACACCGACAGCGCAAAGCCCGCCAGAATACCTACAATGCCGGCCGTGGCTGTGGTGCGCTTCCAGAACATGCCCAGCAGGAACACCGCCAGAATGCCGGGCGAGATGAAGCCCGTGTATTTCTGAATGAACTGGAAGCCGCCCTCGCCGCCAATGCCCAGCAGGTCCTTCCAGGTGAAGCACACGCTCAGAATTACGGCCGCCAGAATGGTGAAGCGGCCCACCAGCACCTGCTTTTTCTCCGAAGCGTCCTTGTTGAGGTAGCGCTTATAAATGTCGAGGGTGAAGATGGTCGAAATCGAGTTCACCTTGCCCGCCAGCGAGGCCACGATGGCAGCCGTGAGGGCGGCCATGCTCAGGCCCTTCAGGCCATTCGGCAGGAAGGTGAGAATGGCCGAATAGGCGTTGTCGGAGTTGAACGCGCCGGTGCTCGACATCTCCGCTTGCAGGCTGCCGTTGCGGTAAAGCACGTAGGCTGCGATGCCGGGCAGCATCACAATCACGGGCATCATCAGCTTGAGAATGCCGGCAAACAGGATGCCGGTGCGGGCCGTGTGCAAATCGGCGCCCAGCGCGCGCTGGGTGATGTACTGGTTGCAGCCCCAGTAGTTCAGGTTCACAATCCACTGCCCGGCGAAGTACATGGCGATGCCGGGCAGGGCCAGGTATTTATCCACTTCCACCTGCGGCGTGCCACTGGTGGGCTTGGCAAATATCATCTTGAAGTGGTCGGGCGCCTTGTCCATCAGGGCCGTGAAGCCCGAGATGGCGCCGCCGCCCAGGCCAAACTTGGTGCTCACCAAGCTGAGCGCGATGTACGTCGTAACGAGGCCGCCCACCACGAGCACCACCACCTGCACCACGTCGGTGTAGCCCACCACCTTCATGCCGCCAATCGAAATCAGCAGCGCAAACAGCGCCAGCAGGATGATGATGGTGTGGAAGGAGTCGCCGCCCACGAGGTTGCTCAGCGCCAGCGCGCCCAGGTAGAGAATGGACGTGAGGTTGACCAGCACGTACAAAAACAGCCAGAAGATGCTCATAATCAGGCTCAGCGTCGAGTTGTAGCGCTGCTCCAGAAACTGCGGCATCGTGGAGATTCTATTCTTCAGATACACCGGCATGAAGAATACAGCCACGATGATGAGCACCACGGCCGCCACCCACTCGTAGGCCGCCACCGCCACGCCCACCTTGAAGCCCGAACCCGACATGCCAATGAACTGCTCGGCCGAGATGTTGGAGGCAATCATGCTCGCGCCAATGGCCCACCACGTGAGCGAGCCCTCGGCCAGAAAGTAGTCTTTGGTGCTCTGCTCGGCCTTTTTCTTGCTCTGGTAGATGTAGAAGCCGTAGCCCGACACGCCAATCAGGTAAAAGAAAAAGACCAGCAGGTCCACTGTAGTCAGGTTGTTCCGCATTGGGAAGGGGTTGGGTGGGCTTGAGAGATTGTTGGGTTAAATCAGAACGTCATGCTGAGCGCAGCCGAAGCATCTCGCTCGCTTCGTTGCAATAGCATTGATTACTGCTGCACGCGAGATGCTTCGGCTACGCTCAGCATGACGTTCTTTTTCTATCGTTCTGTTAAGGCGTGTTCTAGCAGCCGGCGAAGGCCACTTCGTTGTACCGCAGCTCGTTTTTGAACGTCCGCATTTTAGTATCCGCGTCGATGATGACGAACTCGATGCCGGCCATTTCGGCGAAGTCTTCGAGGTACTCGGCGGTCAGGTTCTGGCTGTAGCCGGTGTGGTGGGCGCCGCCGGCCAGAATCCAGGCGGCGGCGCCGGTGTTCAGGTCGGGCAGCACTTTCCAGAGCACGCGGGCCACGGGTAGCTTGGGCAGGTCCTGGGCGGGCAGCACGGCCTCCACTTCGTTTACAATCATGCGGAAGCGGTGGCCGAGGTCCACGATGGTGGCGTTCAGGGCCGGGCCGGCGGGGCAGTTGAACACCAGGCGGGCCGGGTCGGCCTTGCCGCCGATGCCCAGCGGATGCACTTCCACCTTCACCTTGCCTTCGGCGATGCTGGGGCAGATTTCGAGCATGTGCGAGCCGAGCACCTGCTCGTTGCCGGGCTCGAAGTGGTAGGTGTAATCTTCCATAAAGGAGTTGCCGCCGGGCAGCCCCGCGCCCATCACCTTCATGGCGCGCACCAGGGCCGAGGTTTTCCAGTCGCCCTCGCCGCCGAAGCCGTAGCCCTCGGCCATGAGGCGCTGCGTGGCAATGCCGGGCAGCTGCGCCATGCCGTGCAGGTCCTCGAAGGTGTCGGTGAAGCCGATGGCCTGGGTGTCCTGCAGGAATTTGCGCATGCCCAATTCAATCCGGGCGGCTTCGCGCAGGCTGTCGCGCTGGGTGCCGCCGGCTTTCAGGTCGTCGGCCAGGTCGTATTCCTGTTCGTAGGTGGCCAGCAGCGCGTCCACGTCGGCATCCGAAGCGGCGTTGATAACGGCCACCAAATCGCCGATGCCGTAGGTGTTCACCGAGTAGCCAAACTTGAATTCAGCCTCCACTTTGTCGCCTTCGGTCACGGCCACGTAGCGCATGTTGTCGCCGAAGCGCACGATGCGCGCGCCCTGCCAGTCGGCCCAGGCGCAAGCCGCCCGCGCCCAGATGCTGAGGCGCTCGTGCACATCGGCGCTCTGCCAGTGGCCCACCACCACCTTGCGCTTCAGCTTCAGCCGCGCCCCGATGAAACCAAACTCGCGGTCGCCGTGCGCCGACTGGTTGGTGTTCATGAAGTCCATGTCGATGTCGGCCCATGGAATGTCGCGGTTGAACTGCGTGTGCAGGTGCGCCAGCGGCTTCTGCAGAATCTTCAGGCCGTTTATCCACATTTTGGCCGGCGAAAAGGTGTGCATCCAGGCAATCAAACCCACGCAATTCTCGGTGGTGTTGGCCTCGCGCACCAACTGCGTAATGGCGTCCGGGCCCGTAAGCACGGGCTTATACACGATTTTGATGGGCAGCGCCGAGCCCAGGGCTTCGGCAATCTGCTGCGAGTGCTGGGCCACCTGCTCCAGGGTTTCGGGGCCGTAGAGGTGCTGGCTGCCGGTAATGAACCAGGCTTCGTAGTGCGAGAGGTCAATCATAATGTAGCGCGGACTTTGTAGTCCGCGAGTGAATAGTTGAGGAGGGGAATTCTTACAGTCGCGGACTACAAAGTCCGCGCTACATGGCTACTGCCCGTAGTAGGATTTCGCGCCGTGCTTGCGCTCGTAGTGCTTGGTAATGAGGGCGTCCTTGAGTCGTTCCACGCCCGGCCGCAGCGTGCAGCTGAGGTAGGCCAGGCGGGCCAACTCTTCGAGCACGGCGCTGTGGTATACGGCCTTCTCCACGGTTTTGCCCCAAGTGAAGGGCGCGTGGTTGCCCACGAGAATCATCTCTACTTCGCTCGGCGAGAGGCCGCGCTTGGCAAACTCGTTGATGATTTGCCAGCCGGTCTGGTGCTCGTAGTCGCCCTCGATGAGCTCGTCGCTCATGGGCGGGGCGCAGGGCACGTCCACCGTCAGGTGGTCGGCGTGGGTGGTGCCCAGAATCGGAATATCAAGCTGGGCCTGGGCCCAGGCGGTGGCGTAAGTGCTGTGCGTATGCACGATGCCGCCAATCTCGGGCCACTGCTTGAATAGCAGCGCGTGCGTCTTGGTATCGGACGAGGGCCGCTTGCTGCCTTCCACCGCGTTGCCTTCGAAGTCGACAATCACAATGTCCTCGGGCGTGAGCGTGGCGTAGGGCACGCCGCTGGGCTTGATGGCGAACACGCTGCGCTCGCGGTCGACCACGCTGGCGTTGCCGAAGGTAAAGAGCACCAGCCCAAGCTTGGGCAGCTGCATGTTGGCCTCGTAGCAGGCTTGTTTCAGGGCTTGGTATTGGCTCATTTTAATGGGGGTGGTGTTTCAACAGGTCATGCTGAGCGCAGTCGAAGCATCTCTCCCGCTTCGTTGAATCGATTTGAATTAGTGTTGCGGGAGAGATGCTTCGACAAGCTCAGCATGACGTTCTTCCGTCGCGGATTTGCTCTGCTCCTCCCCTACCGTCGCCGTTTCCACAAACTGCCCAAAGGCCTGGTACTGCGCGTAGCGGGCGGCGTAGTCGGCCACACGGGCGGGGTTGGGCAGGTAGGTTTCGGCAAAGCCCGAGCCCATGGCCTTCTGCGCGGTCGTCACGTCGGGCTGAATGCCGGCGGCCACGGCGGCGTAGATGGCCGAGCCCAGCGCGGGCGCCTGCTCCGACACGGCGATTTTGATGGGCCGGTCGAGCACGTCGGCCAGGGTCTGCATCACGAAGCGCGACTTTTTGGCCACACCGCCGATGCCGATGACCTGCTTAATCGGGATGCCTTCGCTTTCAAACCGCTCCACAATCTGCTTCGAGCCGTAGCAGATTGCCTCCACCAGTGCCCGGAAAATCTGCGGGGCGTTGGTACCCATGGTCAGGTTCATCAGCGCGCCTTTCAGGGCCTGGTTGGCGTCGGGCGTGCGGCGGCCGTTCACCCAGTCCAGCGCCAGCACATGCGATTCGGCGGGGTCGACGGCGGCGGCCGCGTCGCTGAGCTGCACCAGCAGCGCGTCGCTCATCTCCTCGCGCAGGGCGGCCTGCAATTCCGGCGTCAGCACCTTCGACTGCGGCAGCACGTTGTGCAACGGCCACTCCACGATGTTGCGGAACCAGGCCAGCAAGTCGCCGAAGGCCGACTGCCCGGCCTCCAGGCCCAGCATGCCGGGAATCACCGAGCCATCGACCTGCCCACAGATGCCGGCCACGAGGTGGTCGCCCACTTCGGCGGTGGGGGCCACTACGATGTCGCAGGTGCTGGTGCCCATCACCTTCACCATCGAGTAGGCTTCAATCTCGCCCGCCACCGCGCCGGCGTGCGCATCGAACGAGCCCACGGCTACCACGGTGGCGGTGCTCAGACCTAGGCGCTGCGCCCACTCCGCGGAGAGGTGGCCGGCCACCTGGTCGGCGGTGTAGGTTTCATTAAATAATCGATTGTGTAAACCAGCCAGTTTTGGCTCGAGATACGTGAGAAAATGCTCCGACGGCAGGCCGCCCCAGTTCTCGTGCCACATGGCCTTGTGGCCGGCGGCGCAACGGCTGCGGCGGAAGCTGGCGAGGTCGCCGCCCGTGAGCAGCAACGTCATCCAGTCGCAGTGCTCCATCCAGGAGTGCGCGGCGGCGGCCACGGTCTCGTCTTCGCGCAGGATGTGCATGATTTTCGCCCAAAACCACTCCGACGAGTAGATGCCGCCCTCAAAGCGGGTGTAGTCTTCGCCGCCCCAGGTGCGGGCCTTGTGGTTGATTTCGGCCGCTTCGGCCAGCGCCGTGTGGTCTTTCCAAAGCACGAACAGCGCGTTGGGGTTCTCGGCAAACTCGGGTAGCAGGCCCAGGGCCACGCCGTTGGCGTTCACCGGGCCGGGCGTGCTGCCGGTGGTATCGATAGCCAGGCCCACAATCTGGGCGGCGGGCACCTGCTGGGCCACTTGGCGCACAGTGCTTTCGAGGCCCTCGATGTAGTCGAGCGGGTGCTGACGGAACTGGTTTTTAGTGGCTTGGCAGTAGCGGCCGGCCTTCCAGCGCGGGTAGTAGTGCACGGCCTGGGCGATTTCGGCCCCGGTGCGGGCATTCACGAGCAGGGCCCGCACGGAGTCGGTGCCGTAGTCGATGCCGATGACGTAAGCGGTGGGATTTTCTTGCACGGTGATGGGATTAAGGGGCGGGGGAATGGCGCGGCGGCAGTAGCCGAGAGGTTGTTTGCAGCAGTAGTTTGGGCGCCGCAAACCAGAGCAGTCAACTTGGAAATTATGCCGGGTCGGCAAGTTTTTCCAAAGTTAGATTATCGATTGTGAAAAACTACTGTTTTCGGGATTATTTCTCGTTAATGAAATTGCCATATGCATGACAAAAAACGCAGCCGAAGCATCTCTACTGCAATAGTAATTATTTACTTGCGCGGTAGAGATGCTTCGGCTGCGCGGACGCCAGATAAGCATGACAAATCCGAACCTGCGCCTACTTGCGCACGCCGAAGGTGTAGGTGCTCACCGTGTGGTAGGTTTCGCCCGGCTTCAGCACGGTACTGGGGAACTTGGGCTGGTTGGGCGAATCGGGAAAGTGCTGGGTTTCGAGGCAGAAGCCGGCGTGCTTGCCGTACACGGTGCCGCCCTTGCCCGTGAGGCTGCCGTCGAGGAAGTTGCCGGTGTAGAACTGAATGCCGGGCTGGTCGGTGGTTACTTCCATGGTGCGGCCCGAGGCGGGGTCGTACACGGTGGCTGCACTGTGCTGGCCGGTGGCGGTGTTCAGCACCCAGTTGTGGTCGTAGCCGCCGGGCACCTGCGCAATGCGCTCGCCGATGGCGTGGGGCGTGAGGAAATCGAAGGGCGTGCCCTTCACCGGGCGTAGCTCGCCGGTCGGAATCAAGTCGGCGTCGACCACGGTGTAGCGGTCGGCGGGCAGGGTTACTTCGTGGGCCAGAATGTCTTTGCTCACGCCGTGGCTCAGGTTGAAGTAGGCGTGGTTGGTGAGGTTGACGACGGTGGCCTTGTCGGTGGTGGCGGTGTAGTCGATTTGCAGGGCGTTGGCGTCGGTGAGGGTGTACACCACCGTGATTTGCAGGTTGCCGGGGTAGCCTTCCTCGCCGTCCTTGCTCAGGTATTTCAGCGTGAGCGTCTGGCCGGCGGGCGAGGTGCCGGGCGTGGCTTCCCAGATGCGCTGGTCGTAGCCCGTTTTGCCGCCGTGCAGGCTGTTGGCGCCGTTGTTGGTGGGCAGCTGGTACTGCTTGCCGTCGAGCGTGAATTTGCCTTTGGCGATGCGGTTGCCGTAGCGGCCGATGAGCGCGCCGATGTAAGGGTTGGCCTTGCGGAAGGCCGGGCTCTGGTAGTCGCTCACGCTGTCGAAGCCCAGCACTACGTCGCCCATCTTACCGTCTTTGTCGGGCATCATCAGGCTCACGAGGGTGCCGGCGTAGTTGGTGATGGCGGCCTTGGCGCCCTGCTTGTTGGTGAGGGTGAAGAGCTGAATCTCGGTCCCGTCGAGGGCTTTGCCGAAGGAAGTGGAAGTAGGCATGGCAGCGGCTTGCGTGGAGGTGGAGTCGGCGGCCGGAGCCGTCGTGGTGGTTTGCTCTGCCGATTGGTTAGACCCGCAGGCGGCCAGCAACAGCAGGCCGGGCAATGTTACGGCCAGCAGCCCGGAACGACGAAATGACATCATAGATGAAGTGGGGAAATGAATGACAGCGTGAGGATTAAAAACAGCGCAGCAACCGGGTGGTAGGCTACTGCACCGTCAGCTTTTGGGTGGCTATGGCCGCGCCCTGCTGCACCCGCACCAGGTAGAGGCCGGGGGCGAGCGTGGTTTCGACGGCCAGCCGGGTTTGAGCGGCGGCGTAGGCCTGGCGGTGCACCAGCTGCCCCTGCAGGTTGAACACAGCCACGGTGGTCGCGGCCGCCTTATTAGCGCCCAAATCGACGGTGAACCCGCCACGCTCAGCCGGCACCGGGAAGATGCTCACGCCCGCGAGCTGCTGCGCGCCGGCGGTGGCCAGGGCCGTGTTCGTGAGGGTGAAGCGCTGGTTGGCCAGGCCGTTGTAGTCGAACAAGCCCAGCTGCTGGCCGGCGGTGGTGGAGGCATTGGGCACCTCCACCGCGCGGCCGCCGTTCAGCGAGGTGAGTACGAGCGTGCCGTCGTTGGCGCGGTTGATGTGGAACTGCTTGCAACTGATGAAACTGTAGTTGCCGAGTTGTAGCAGCGAGCCGTTGGTGGGTGAGCAGTTAGCCACCGTGGCGGCCAGGCCGCCCTGGGCGCTGGTGATTTTGTAGTCGCCGTCGCCGAGTGGGGTGAAGTCCCAGCGCTGGCAGGGTTGGCTGGTGCGGGCGGCCTGCACAATGGGCTGGCCGCTGGCGCCGGTGCAGCCGCTTGCTTCCCACACGAGGCCGGCGCTGGTGCCCACCTCGTAGCGGCCGGCGGGGGCCCAGTCGCGCGTTACCACGGGCCAGCCGGCATCCCAGGTCAGCTTGGCGAGGCCGAGCTTAGGGGCGCCGTTGTCTTCGCCGTCGTAGTAGTGGTGCGAGAAGAAGTTGGCGCCGCCTTCGCTGATGATGCCGGCGTGGCCGGGGCCCACGTAGCGGCCCGACACGTTAAGCACCAGCGTGCCGCCGCCGTTGTTGATGCTCACGCCACTCTGGTCGAGGAAGGGACCGGTGGGCGAAGTCGAGCGGCCTACCATGATGTAGTAGGTGCTGTTCACGCCGTTGCAGCACGCGCCGCGGTTGAAGAACATGTAGTAGTAGCTGCCGTTTTTGGTGAGGTAGGCGGCTTCGGGGTTGCCGTTCACCACCGCAAACTGGTTGCCCTGGTTGATAATTTTGCCAGTGGCCGCATCGAGCTGCGTGGTGCGGATGCCGCCGAAGAACGAGCCGTAGGTGAACCACACGTCGCCGTTGGTGTCCTTGAAAATGGCCGGGTCGATGGCATTCACGGCGCTGCCGTTGTTGGTTTGAATCACCACGCCCTGGTCAACCCAGTTGTAGTTGGGGCTGCTGGGGTCGAGCGTCACGTTGGTGGCCAGGCCAATGGCCGACACCTTCGAGCCAAACGACGAGCAGGAGTAGTACAGGTAAAACTTGCCGTTCATGAAAATGCAATCCGGCGCCCAGAAATTGCCGCCGAAGCCCGGCACCGCCGTGTTTATCCAGCTCGGGTAGCCGTTGTTCTGGAACACCGGGCGCGGGCCGGCCGTCCACTTCACCAAATCGGTCGAGTACAGGCTGGTGATGCCCTGGCCGGTGGTAAAGGTCCAGTATTTGTTGCCGTCTTTGATGACGGTGGACGGGTCGTGCGCGCCCACGTTGCCCATTTGGGCCTGGGCGGTGAGGCTCAGGAGCGTGAACAGAAACAAGTAAATGGCGCGAGCGGCAAAGCTCACCCCCTGCCCCTCTCCCGCGGAGAGGGGAGCCGGACGATTTGAAATAGAAAGGGTAATAGTGTTACGCATGATTAGGTGGGGATAAATGCGAAAGGTTCTTAGCTAAAATCTGACTACTCAATACTTGGTACTTCCTACTCAAAAGCTACTCTCCGCTGGGCTTGAGGATGTCCACGTTGATGGCCACGGGCACGCCGAAATTGGGCGTGCCGTCGGCGTTCCAGGTGAATTTTTGCATGCGGGGGTTGCGCTTTTCCACGCAGCCTTCGTTGGGGTTGGAGTTGGCGTGGTACACAATCCAGTTCTCGGTGCCGTCTTTCGAGGTGAAGAAGCCGTTGTGGCCGGTGGCGTAGGCGCGGTTGGCGGGGTTCTGCGAAAATACGGGCTGGGGCGATTTCGTCCACGAGGCCGGCAGCATCGGGTCAGCGGTGCTGCTGGTCGTGAGCATGCCCAGCGCGTACTGGTCGGTGCCGCAGAAGCTGGCCGAGTACACCAGGAAGGTTTTGCCGTTGCGCTGGAGAATTTCGGGGCCTTCGTTCACGAAGGGTGGCCCTACATTCTCCCAGCTGAATTCGGGGTGCGACAGCTCCACGCGCGGGCCCGTGAGCGTCCAGGGGTTGCTCATGCGCGAAATCCAGAGGCGCTGGATGGCATCAACCCCGTTGTGTCCCGACCAGATGAGGTAGCGGCTGCCGTTCTGCTCCAGCACGGTGGCATCGATGGCCCAGAAGTCGGCGTTGGGGCTGTAAATCCGGCCTTTATCGACCCAGGTGCCCTTGGTGGGGTCGGCGCTGGCGTTTTCGAGCACCCAGGTGCGCTGCAGGCCGAAGTCGCCGGGCGCCGTGCCGGCCGTGTAGTAGATGTACCATTTGCCGTCGAAGAAGTACAGCTCGGGCGCCCACAGGTTGGCCGAGGCCGCGCCGCTGGCCGGCGGCGTCCAGACCACCGTGGCGGGTGTGGTGCGCAGGTCCGACATTTTTGCCGTTTTCCAGATGGCCAGCCGGTCATTCAGCGTGCTCATGAAGTAGTAGAAGCCGTCCTTCTGCGCCACCCACGGGTCGGGCCCCGAGGGCAGCAGCGGGTTCTGAAACGTGGGCCCCGTGTTGGTCGTCACGGGCGGCGGCACAAAGGGCGTGGTCGGCGCCTTGGCGCAGCCGGCTGCGCCCAGCAGCACGAACAGCAACAGGCTTCGGAATCGGGGAATTGGCATGGGGTGGGATAAGCAGGCCGTGGGAAAGGGAAAGCGCAACTACATATTGTTTGGGGCTGAGCTCGTCGAGCCGATGGTTGCCGCAGGCCGGGCAGCGCTACTGCCTCGTTCTATGGACCCACCAGCCGCAACAACGAACTTGTTCCACCACGTTCGTTGCCGAGAACGAGTTACTCGCGCGGTACAGCTGCCGGCCTCACAACTACCTTCGGCTCGACCAGCTCAGCCCAATATTCCTAGAAACCCGGGTTTTGCCGCAGGCTTTTATCAATGTCGATATCGGTCTGCGGGATGGGCAGCAGCTTGTTTTTGGGCGAGATGAAGTTGTTGAAGTCGGCGTCGCGGGCGCGCAGCTCGTTCAGGCCGGCGGCCGAATCGAACAGCCCGTAGCGCACCAAGTCGCTCCAGCGCGTGCCTTCGCCGGCCAACTCGGTGATGCGCTCGTGGCGCAGCTGGTCGCGCAGGTCACTCTGCGTAAACGTACCAGTCAGCGGCGTCAGGTTCACCGAGGGGCGCTGGCGCACCTGGTTGATGAGCGGCAGGGCATCGGCCGGGCGGCCCAGCTCGTTCAGGGCTTCGGCCTGCATCAGCAGCACGTCGGCGTAGCGAATCAGGCGAATGTTGATGCCCGAGAAGAAGTCTTCGAAGTTGCGGGTGCGGTCGTTCTGATACTTGCGCCACAGCAGCCGCGTGGGGTTGATGTTGAGGCTATTGGCCCCGACGCCGGCAAACGACTTGCCATAGAGCGTGGGCGTGCCCACAGCGCTGAACAGAGTGTTGTCGCGGCGGGGGTCGACGCCGCCCGCGGCCGTCTGGTCGTAGTATTCCTGAAACAGCCAGCGGCGCACTTCCACGTCGGTGAAGCCGATGCCGGGAGGGCCGAAGAACTGGGCGCGCTCGTTGCCCTCGGCGGCGCCGGCAAAGTCCTGCCCGAAGTTCTTGTTCACGCCCGAAAACTGCACCTCATAGATGGACTCGCTGTTATTCTCGTTGCTCTCGGTAAAGTTGTCGGCGTAGTTGTTCACCAGCGCGTACTTGCCCGAGCCAATCACCTCGGCGAACTGCTTCGAGGCCTCGGCCCAGTTGCGCTGCTGCATGTACACCTTGCCCATGAGGGCGGCGGCAGCCCCACGAGTGGCGCGGCCCAGGTTGGTGGCGTCGTAGCTGGCGGGCAGGCCTTCTTTGGCCGTCGTCAGGTCCCTTATAATCTGGGCATACACCTGGTCCTGCGACACCTGGGGCACACGGGTGGCGGCGTCGGCCAGGGTCGTCACGAGCGGCAGGTTGCCGAACAGCAAAGCCAAATCGTAGTAGCACAGCGAGCGCAGAAACAGCGCCTCGGCCAGAATCTGCTTTTTCTGGGTGGCGTCCATGTCAATGGCCGGCACCTTGGTCAGCACCTGGTTGGCCCGGAAAATCATGCGGTACATGTCGTTCCACAGGAAAGCCGAGCGGCCATCGGTGGTGCTCACCTGCCGGAACACCAGGTACTGGTTCAGGTTGGGGTCAGGCGTGTTGGTGAACGACTCGTCGGTGCGGCCCGTGGTGGCAAAGTGCCAGTACAGGCTGTAGGTCGAGAAAATCTGCTGGCCCGAGTACACGGCCAGCACGGCACGGTTGGCGTCGTCGGCCGTTTTCCAGAACTGCCCGGTGCTGGGCACGTTGGGGTTCACCTGCTCCAGCAGGTCTTTGTTGCAGCTGGTGGTGCTCAGCAGCAGCACGCTGCCCACGGCCAGCAGGGATTTTTTAGAAAATTTCATGGCGAGAAAGTCGAAGGAGGAAGAACAATGCGGCAATGCCAGCCCTTAGAAATTGACCTGCAGGCCACCCGTGAAGGTGCGCACGTTGGGATAGGTGCCGTTGTCGAGGCCGCGGCCGAAAATGCCCGTGCCGGGCGTTTCGGGGTCGAAGCCAGTGTATTTGGTGAAAGTCACGATGTTGCGGCCCGTCACGTACACGCGCACGGTGCCCAGGCTGGGCACTTTGCTCGTTAGGTTTTTAGGGAAGGTGTAGCCCAGCTGCACGTTTTTCAGGCGCAGGTAGCTGCCGTCTTCCACCCAGCGGGTACTGGCCAGTTCGAAGTTCTTCACGGCCTCGGCCCCACCGCCATACACGAGGCGCGGCGTGGTGTTGCTCTGGTTTTCGGGGGTCCAGGGCGTGAGGTCGCGGCGGAAGTTGGTGTCGCCGTTCAGGCCGTCCACTGCCGTGCGGGTGATGTTGAGCACGTCGTTACCGCTCACGCCCTGCCAGAACACGCTCAGGTCGAACCCTTTGAAGCCCGCGGTCAGGTTCAGGCCGTACTGCAGCGTGGGGAAGGGG
Source organism: Hymenobacter agri (assembly GCF_054778495.1). NCBI lineage: Bacteria > Pseudomonadati > Bacteroidota > Cytophagia > Cytophagales > Hymenobacteraceae > Hymenobacter > Hymenobacter agri. Next base: position 2,529 of record NZ_BAAGZM010000028.1, on the reverse strand, counting down.
TTGCCGTAGTATTGGCGGTCGCCGGCATACGTAATGGTGCCATCGCCATTCACGTCCTTGTACTTCACGTCGCCGGGCTTGGCCAGGGGCTGAATCACCTTGCCATCGGCACTCTTGTAGTTGTCGATTTCGGCCTGGCTCTGGAAAATGCCCAGCATGTCGAGCAAGTAGAGGCGGCTGATGGGCTGGCCCACTTCCGTGCGCGTCACCCCAAAATCGCCCGGAATCACGGGCTGAATGTCCGAGAGTTGCAGCACCTTGTTGCGCACCGTGGCCAGGGTCAGGTCGGCGCCGTAGGTGAACGCCTTGCGGTTTTCGTGGTAGCCCAGGGCAAACTCCCAGCCTTTATTTTCAATCTTGCCCAAGTTGGTGAAGGGCTGAGCGAAGCCAGCCGTACCCAAGTAAGCGGGCAGCGGGGGGCTCACGAGGGCATCCTTCGTGGTCGAGATGTAGTAGTCGGCCGCCAGCGTCAGGCGGCTGTCGAGCAGCGCCAGGTCGAGGCCAAAATCGGTGGTGTAGCGCGACTCCCACCGGATGTTTTTGCTTTCCAGCCCGGTTTGAATAGCCGCCGACTGCAGGGCCTGGCTCGTGCCCAGCGGGTAGAACACCGTCTGGTTCACCGTGGGCTGGTAGAGGTAGGAGCCCGGCAGCAGGTCGTTGCCGTTCACGCCGTAGCTGGCGCGCAGCTTCAGATTGTTCACCGCCGGCAGGGCGTTGCGGAAGAAGTCTTCCTCGCTGATGCGCCAGCCCAGCGAGCCAGCGCCGAAGTTGGCGTAGCGGTTCGAGGCATCGAAGCGCGACGAGCCGTCGCGGCGGAAGCTGCCCGTGACGAGGTAGCGGTTCTTGTAGTCGTAGTTCAGCTGGCTGAAATACGAGCGTTTGGTGTAGGCATCCATGCCACCGCCCACCGTAGCCGGCGAGGCCGTGTTGGTGCCCGCGCCCAGCACGAAGAAATATTGTGGCTGCGACGAGAAGCCCGTGGCGTTGGCCGTGGCGTTGTTCACGTAAGTGGCCTGTTCCGAGTAGCCCACCAGCGCGTTCACGCTGTGCTCGCCAAAGCGCTTGTTAAAATTCAGCGTGTTCTCAACGATGGTAGAAGTGGCCGTGCCCCGGTTTTCGAACAAGTACGTAGTATTCGGGCTCGACTCACCCAGACGGATGTAGCCTTCGCGGCGGGCGTTTTTGTCGTTGTAGTCGTGCACTTCCAGGCCCAGGTTCAGGCGGTACGACAGCCAGTCGGTGAAGGCAAATTCGGCGTTGGCACTGCCCTGCAGGCGGTTGTTTTTCTGCGTGCGGCTCAAAATCTGCTGCGCCCCAATCGGGTTCACCGAGTAGTTGAACAGGTTGGCGCTGCCGTAGCCGTAGCCCCCAAAGTTCTGCGGATTATACACCGGAATACCCGGCAATTCGGCCAGCACATCCACAAACGGCACCTCGTTCAGCAGTGTGGTGTTGATGTGCGTGAGCAGCAGGCTCTCCCCTACCTTGAGGCGGCCGCGGCGCAGGCCCGAGTTCAGGCGCACACTGTAGCGCTCAAACGAAGGCCCCTTCACAATGCCATCCTGCCGGAAATAGCCCCCCGAAAGCAAAAAGTTGCTGGCGCTTTTGTTGCCCGTGCTGCCGCCCGAAAAGCTCAGGTTATAATCCTGCACCTGGCCGGTGCGGAAGAACTCCTTCTGCCAGTCTGTATCGATGGCGTCGGAGTAAGCCGCCGTGCCCTTCACCGAGCCCGGCATGCGCAGCGCGGGGTCGAGGCCGGCGTTGCGGTAGGCCGTGGCGGCGCGGTCGGCCCATTCGCTGTGGTTGGTCAGGTCGAACTTGCGGTAGATGCTTTCGACCCCGCTGTAGCCGTTGAAGCTGATTTTGGGTTCACCGGCCATCCCCTTTTTGGTCGTAATAAGAATAACGCCGTTGGCCCCGCGCGAGCCATACACAGCCGTCGAGGAAGCGTCTTTCAGCACGGTGGTCGACTCAATATCGGCTGGGCTTAGGTCGCGGATGTTGTCAGTCCACAACCCGTCAATCACATACAGCGGATTGCTGCTCGAACCCGTAGTGCCCACGCCGCGAATCAGCACATTGGGCACGGCGCCGGGGTTGCCGGCGCTTTCCACCTGCACGCCGGCCACGCGGCCCTGCAAGCCCTGCACCAGTGTGGGCACCGGCGTTTTGGCGGCTTCCTGCACGTTCACGCTGCTCACGGCGCTAGTTACGTTCTGGCGGTCCTGCGTGAGGTAGCCCACGACCACCACGTCGCCCAGAGCCTTGCTGTCCACGGTCAGCGTCACATCTACTGCTGAGCGGCCACTCACCAGCACTTCTTGGCTGGCGTAGCCCACGAAGGAAAACACCAGCGTCGCGCCCTCGGGCGCTTCAATACTGTAGCGGCCATCGGCGTCGGTCTGGGTGCCAACGCTGGTGCCTTTCACAATCACGTTCACGCCGGGAATGCCCGCACCGCTGGCATCCACTACGCGGCCGGCCACGCCCGCCGCCATTGGCATGGCCACGCGCCACGCGGCCGGAACC
>NZ_BAAGZM010000027.1:0-17598 GCF_054778495.1 Hymenobacter agri | reverse complement strand
GGCGTGCTACTCGACCAGCATTTCGCCGAGCGGGGCCGCTACCCGCGCCTGATGCACGCCACGCTGGCCCAGCCCGAGCTGCTGGGCGTGGGCCTGAGCGAAGAAACCGGCCTGCTCATTCAGCCCGGGCAGCCCGCAAAGGTGTTTGGTGAAGAAGCCGTCGTCGTCGTCGATGCCAGCGAGGTAAGCCACAACAACCTGCCCGGCCTGGCCGACGGGGCCGTCATCAGCGGCCACGGCCTGCGCCTGCACCTGCTGGTAGCCGGCCAGCAGCTGGAGCTGGCCACGCGGGCGGTTTTCAATGGGTGAATGAGCAAATGGCTAAATGGGTGAATGCATAATTCAGCAACCAGTTAGAGCCATTCAGCCATTCACTTATTCTGCCATTCACCCATTGCCACAGCCCGGGCACCAAAGCGCACTACATTTGCGTTGATGGCCCGAAAATATTCTGTGCGTTTCATGCCAACCTCTCGTCTTTGGTCGCGGCGCGTGCCGGGGCCGCTGCTGGTGCTGCTCACGCTGCTGCCGTGGGCCTGCACCCGCAAAACCGTTTCCTTCAACAGCACGCCCGAGGCGTCGATGGTAGTGGCCGCCGACACGCTCACGCGCACCACCGACACGCTCGGCGGCAAGCCCTCGCTGAGCACGGCCCGCAAGGCGGTGCTCACCAAGGAACAGGAGCGACTGGCCAAGGAAACCGAAAAGGACGCCCAGCGCAAGTCGAAAAAGCCCAAGAAAAAAGTGTTTCTGGGCGAGAAGATAAAGCGGGCCTACGTGAAGACCGGGCCGAAGGGACGCAACCAGAAAATTGCGATTTTCTACTACTTGAAGTACCCGCGGCCCGTGAGCGACTACGCGCCGGCGCATTACTTCTACGATACCAAGAAGCACAGGATTCTGCCGCTGGCGGCCACCGAGGAGTTCGACCCGAACCTGAAAATTCTGCACGGTCCCTACAAGCTGCTGCAGGACAACAAGGTGATTGAAACCGGCTACTACGCCCTCGGTACCAAGCACCTGCGCTGGGAGAAATTTGATAAAAACGGCGTGCTGCTGAGCAAAACGCACTACGAAATGGGCTTCCCGCGCGACGCCAACGTAAGCTACTACGGCGAAGACCGCAAGCTCATCAACGAAGTGGTGCCCTACGTGAACGGCAAGCTCGAAGGCGACTACGCCAAGTTTCTGGTGAACGGCCAGCCCGACTGGCGCGGCCAGTTCGAGAATGGCAAGCGCGTGGGCGTCTGGACCAAATACTGGGGCTTTCGGGCCCGCCGTCGCTACGAGTACCAGTACGGCGAATCGGGCTACGACCCCGAGGTGACTGAGCCCGAGCTCATCCGCCAGTACAACCGCAATGCGGTGCTGGTGTACGACAAGGAGAAAAACTACGACCACCGCAACGACCCCGAGGCCGAAGACCGGCCCGGGGCCACCCGCCGCCCCGGCTACACGCCGCGCCCCGTGTACAAAGCCCCGGGCAAAGTGCAGCCCAAGAAAAAGTAGCGCGGCCGCTTAATAGAAAGCGTCTTCGAAATGCTCGATGCGGAAACCCGAGCTGAGCAGCGTGAGGGCCAGAATATCGAAGCGAATGTCGCCGCGCCAGTCCAGCTCCTCCTGCAGGTGTGTGGCGGCAAGCCGGAATAACTCCTTCTTCCGCGCCGACACGAAGGTTTCGGGCTCGCCGAACTGGCCCGAGGAGCGGGTTTTGACCTCGGCAAACACCAATAAATCAGCTCCTAGCTGCAGCACCAGGTCTACTTCGGCGCGGCCGTGGCGATAGCCGCGCGCCAGTACCCGGTAGCCTTGGGCCAGCAGGTAGTCGGCGGCGGCGTCTTCGCCGGCCTGGCCGAGCTGGTGCGGAGCGTGTGCCATCGGAGAGCAGGGGAGAGGTGCGCGGAAATGACTGGCAAAGGCTGCAAGCTAGGCCGATGCGCGCGCTTCGGCAAGCTTCGGCCAATGCTTGCGGCCGGTCGTACCTTTGCGGTCTGTATTTGCTTTTGCCGCTTATGGTTACTTCTGCTTCTTCTGTTTCGGCTCCGCTGCCGGCGGCCGGCCCGGCGGCCAACCGCGCCGTGCAGGTGCACCGGCTGGGCCTGGTCGAGTACGTGCCCACCTGGCAGCTGCAGGAGGCGCTCATGGACGCCACGCTGGCCATCAAAACCCAGAACCGCCTCGGCGAGGCTACCGGCGTCGCTCCGCTGCCTACGCCCAACCACCTGCTGCTCTGCGAGCACCCGCACACCTACACGCTGGGCAAGAGCGGCAAGCCCGAGCACCTGCTGCTCAACGACGAAGCCCTGGCCGCGCACGAGGCCAGCTTCCACCGCATCAACCGCGGCGGCGACATCACCTACCACGGCCCCGGCCAGCTGGTGGGCTATCCCATCCTCGACCTCGACAACTTCCGGCCCGACATCCACTGGTACCTGCGCACGCTGGAGGAAGCCGTTATCCGCACGCTGGCCGAGTATGGCCTGAACGCCGGCCGCATCGCCGGCCTCACCGGCGTGTGGCTCGATTGGGAAGACGGCGCGCCCAACCCGCGCAAAATCTGCGCCCTCGGCGTGAAGTGCAGTCGCTGGGTTACGCTGCACGGCTTCGCCCTCAACGTCGCGCCCGATTTGTCGTACTTCGGCCATATCGTGCCCTGCGGTATCACCGACAAGGCCGTGACCTCGCTGGCCCGCGAGCTGGGGCCCGCCGCCACCGTCACCGTATCTGAAGTTCAGGAGCGCCTGCTGCCGCACCTGCTGGAGCTGCTGGGTGGTACCGAAGCTGCTCCGGGCGCCCTACCCATCGTACCCAGCCCGCAGCCCGAATAGCGGCCCGCGGTATCCTGAGAATTCCGTTTAGTTCGTATACAGCTATAATGAAGCAAGATATTTCGTTCGACCCCATCGAAGGCGTTTCGGTTGCCGTAGTGCTGGCCGCCGATGAAGCCGTGAACGCCGAAGGCCAGCCCATCTGGCAGGTGTATCTGCTGAATGAGAATGACTATTCGCTCGAAAACGTCATCATTAACGCCAACGGCTACGGCCAGCAGCCTGATGGAGAGAAGGTCCGGACTTCCACGCTGCGGTACCTGTTTCAGGAAATTCCGCCGCACACCGCCGTGCCGGTCGAGCCCATCGACCCCTCGCTGTTCTACCTCAATAATCAGTATTGGGTGAGCTACTACCGCGGCGCGCAGGTTTTCGATAAGAAATTCATCTTCGTGCCCGATTCCATCGTGCCCGACAACTTCTCCCACATTCCCCTGCTCGACCGCGTGGGCGTGCTACACAGCTAAATTTTTTCGGTGTTGTCCCGCCCTTGGGCGCAACCCATATGCTATCCTCTATGAATCATCTCGATATTCCCATGGCGCTGTCCTGGATGTGGGCCCTGCTGGTATCGTTGTTTGCCGTGCCGTCCATCATCTACATCGCGCACCTCAAAAACATGCTCGATACGCCCAACGGGCGCACCGTGCACCAGTCGCTCACGCCGCGCCTAGGCGGGGTGGCCGTGTTCGCGGGCTTCATGTCGGCCCTCACCATCTTCGCGCCCCTGCAAAACGGAGTAAAAGAGCTGCTGGCCGGCTGCATCATCCTGTTCTTCGTGGGCTTGAAGGACGACCTTGTAGGCATGTCAGTCTCGAAGAAATTCGTGGGCCAGCTTCTCGCCACGGGCATTGTGATGATAATGGCCGACGTGCGCCTCACCAGCTTCCAGGGCATCTTGGGCATCGGCACGCTGCCGGTGGGCATCAGCTACGCCTTCACCTTCTTCGTGATTGTGGGCATCACCAACGCCATCAACCTCATCGATGGCCTCGATGGCTTGGCCGGCACCATCGTGCTCATCATCTGCAGCACCTTTGGCTACTACTTCTACGCCTACGGCGGTGCCAGCTTCGGCAACTACGCCTACGTGGCCATCTGCCTCATCGGCGGCCTGCTGGGCTTTCTGCGCTACAACTTCCACCGCGCGCCCATCTTCATGGGCGACACCGGCTCGCTTGTCTGCGGCTTCATCGTGTCGGTGCTAGCCATTCAGTTCATCGAGATGGGCCTGCGCGTGGGCCAGCCCTTCGCCTCGTCGGCTCCGTCGGTGGCCGTCGGCATCCTGTTTGTGCCCTTGTTCGATACCCTGCGCGTATTCTCGCTGCGCATGGCCGCCGGCAAGTCGCCCTTCTCGCCCGACAAAAACCACATTCACCACCGCATTCTGGCCATGGGCTTCCAGCAAATCAGCACCGTGCTGCTGCTGGCGCTGCTCAATATCATCGTCACGCTCTTCGTGATTCGCTTCGCTTATCTGGGCAATACCGTTCTCATTGGCGCATTAGCAGGCTTCTCCGTGCTGCTCAGCATCTTCTTCGGCGTGTACCAGAGCCGCCTCACGCGCCGCCAGCTGCAAGCCGCCCAGGCCGCCGGCCAATAACGCTTCGCCTCATGCCTGCCGCCCGCCTCTTGCGCCTGCCTGTGCTGCGCCTGCTTGGCTGGCTAACTGTGTGCTTGGCCCTGTGGCTAGGCCAGGAAGCTCAGGCTACAGAATACCGGCAGCTGCCGCCCGCCTCACCTGCCGCCCTTTCGGCCGATTGGATGATTCATGATGCCGGGCGCAACCGGCTCATTTTTTACCTGCCCGGCTATCATCAGCCCGCCCACGCCTATTACCAATGGGTTCGCGTGAGCCGGAGCCAGGCGTTTCCAATCTCGTTCGCAGCCCAACCCGGGCTCAGCTTGTTTCTCGACAACCAGCTGGTTTTTACAGCTCGGGCGGCTACCACGTATTCGCTCGACTTAGCCCGGCTGTTGCCGGCCAAGCTACCGCCTGGCCGGCACCTGCTGGCCGTGTGGCAGCCCGACGGTTCGCCCGCGTTGGCATCGTTTTCGGGCGTGGCCACGCACGCTGGTACTGCGTCCGGCCTGCTCAGGGCTGCCAACTCGGCAATGCCCCGCGTGCCCGCCCCACAAGGCCAGAACGTATATCTGGTGTTTTTGCTGCTACTAGGGCTGTCCTACGGGGCCATTCGTGTCACCTACCAGCCCGGCCTGGCCCGCATTTTCCAAATTGAAGAGCTGTTCGGGGTCAGCGGCGACCAGTCGGCGTTTCTCGTCAAGCCAGCTTTTTCGCTTCTGAATTTGCTGCTGGTCCTCTTGTTCGCGCTGTCCTTCGGCTTGCTGCTCACGGCCATTCACACCGATTTGCAAAACCTGCCGTTGCTACGACAGTTTTTCAACGTGCCCGAATCGGCTATTGTCGGCCGTGTTATGCTCTACACGGCCATTATCACGGCCTTCGTGTTCGGCAAATACCTGTTTCTCTCGCTCATGGCCTATATTTTCGGGCTGCAGGCGTTAGTCGACGTGCAGTACCGCGAATTCCTACGAACTACTTTGCTGGTTGGGCTCGTTCTGCCCCTGGTATTGCTGTTCTACCTGAGTCTCAATGGGGCTTTCCCGCATACGGTGGCGTGGGTAGCCAGCATTGCCATTGGTCTTGTGCTGGTTGGCACCGTATTGCGGGTAGCGCGCACCCTGCATCGGCAGGCCTCGCTGCTGAATTTGCATTTGTTTGCCTACCTTTGTGCTACCGAAGTACTGCCCTTATTGGTCATACTTAAACTTATTGTCTTTGCATACTGATTGATTTCGGCCCTTCTTTCGCCGAGCCATTTTTTCAGCCCCTTATTTGTTCTAAGCGTTACCCCCTTTCTTTCCCGTATGGCCGAGAGTGCAGATAAGCCGGGCACGGGTCGGCACGCCAAGCGCATTACCAGCATCTTGGTTACCCAGCCTAAACCCGCTAACGACGTTTCCCCCTATTTCTCCATTGCCGAGAAGTACGGTATCAAAGTAGATTTCCGGGAGTTCATTGACGTGCAACCCGTGTCCTATAAGGACTTTCGTAAGGATAAAATCAATATCCTCGATTACACGGCCGTCATTTTCACCAGCCGCAACGCTGTCGACCACTTCTTCCGCATTTGCCAGGAGGCTAAGCTGGAGATGCCGGCCGAGATGAAATACTTCTGTATTTCAGAGCAGACTGCTAACTACTTGCAGAAGTACATCGTGCTGCGCAAGCGCAAGCTCTTCGTGGGCGAGCGCACCGCCGCCGATTTGTTCGACGTCATCAAGAAGCATAAAGGCGAGAAATTCCTTTATCCCTGCTCCGACATTCGCAAAGATGACCTGCCCGTATTCATGCGGGCCAATAATCTCAAATTCAGCGAAGCCGTCATCTATCGCACCGTCGCCAGCGACCTGTCCGACCTGTCCGATGTGAAATACGACTGTCTGGCTTTTTTCAGCCCGTCGGGTATCAGCTCTTTGTTCATCAACTTCCCCGATTTCGTGCAGGAGGGCACGCGCATCGCGGCATTTGGCCCCACTACTGCCAAAGCCGTCCGCGATGCCGGCCTGATTCTCGATATCGAGGCGCCGCATCCCAATGCCCCGTCTATGACCGGGGCCATCGAGGCATACATTCGTCGGCACGCCCAATCCGAGCCCGAAAAGGAGACTCCTAAAAATACCAAACCCAGTGCCTAGCGGCGCCCGGCAATAGAAAATTTGCCAAAAAAAAACCGGCCCAGGCATTCCTGGGCCGGTTTTTTTTTGGCAAATTTTTTAGAGAGAGTTTTTGAGTTACATTTGGAAGCTATTCTTCATAACCGGCCCACCCCCCGCTCCGGTTGCTTTCTCCTTCTTCTAACCCTCTGCACCTCAAATTCATGAAAGGAACTTTACTTGTCACGCTGTTGCTCTCTGCAACGGCTGGTTCGGCGTTGGCCCAGCAACAGCCGCAGTTCACCCAGTACAGCCTCAACGGCATGTCTCTTAACCCCGCCTACGCCGGCATTAAAGGGTATGGTGAGATTAACGTGCTTGGACGTTACCAGTACTACAACTATGGCACCTTTGGCGGTGGCAATGGCTCACCGCGCACCGGTCTGGTCACGGCCTCCCTGCCCATTCTTGCTATAGGCGGCGGTGTTGGCGTAAGCGTGTACTACGACCAGGTTGGGCAATCAAAAATGGCCAATGCGGCGCTTTCGTACTCGCAGCACATCAAGCTCGGCGAAGGCAAGCTCGGTATTGGCATTCAGGGCATCTACACGTACCTCGGCAAGGGCACGTACATCGCCATCGACCCCGATGACGTTAACGTACCTAAAGACGCTTCCGACAGCAAGTTCGACGCCGGCGCCGGGGTGTGGTATGAGGCACCCAAATTCTACGCGGGCCTCAGTGTTAACAATTTGTTCCGTGCTGGCTACACCTTCAAAAGCAGTGGCAACCAGGGGACGCCAAGTAAGTACCTGGCCGAAAACCACGCATACTTCACCGCCGGGTACAATATCGACGCATCTTCGTCCGTTGTAGTCACGCCTTCGGTATTGGTGAAGGCCGTGTTACCGGGTTCTTATTCTGATAAAGGGAAATTTGATAATAGCAATAATTATTCCTTCGAAGGCGGCGTGCGCGCTACCCTCGACGACAAATATTGGATAGGTGCCAACTATCGGCATCAAGAATCCGTTTCGGGCTTGTTAGGCGTGAGTTTCGCCAAAGACAACGCATTACGGCTCGGCGGTGCCTTCGACATCATCACCGTTAACCAAGCCGCCCGGGCTTTCAGCTCGTACGAAATTATGCTCTCCTACCGGCTGCCTAAGGCCAGCTTGTTCACGCACCCGGCCATTCGCACGCCACGCTATAGCTTCTAATTTTACTATTTTTTTATTCTAGCCCAAAACTGGCATTGTCCAATTGGGTTAGGATAAAATTTAGTCTGGCTTACAAGCAACAATTCGGATTAACCGAGTTATTCGCGCTGTTCGGCGTGTTTTTAGTAAAATTGGTTGGTTTTGGGAATGATTGGCTATTGCACAGTGTCCTAAAAAAGTGTAGATTTGCCAGCCCATCTAAATGTACTTTAGCGGTATCGGCAATTAAAACAGAATCTCTAACTCTCATGAACAAGCTTTTAGCAGTATCCCTTTTTGCTATCTCCGGTGCATTATTAGGTGGGTGCGGATTTGGGAAAGGCCCTCAGGGTGACCTGATTGGGGCTGAAGACCGTCCCATCTTTAATCCGCAGGAAGTGCCGTACGGCATGGTACCCTGCCCAGGTGGTACTTTTCACATGGGCCAAACCGACCAGGATATTTCTGCGTCGATGGTGAACATGAACAAGCAGGTGACTATCGCCGGCTTCTACATGGACGAAACCGAGATTACCAACAACGAATACCGTCAGTTTGTCGATGCCATCAAGCAGGACTCGCTGGACGTGCTGGGCGAAGAGTACGTAATGACCGAGCTCTACCCCGACACCACCGTATGGGTGCGCGACTTCACCTACCACATGGGTGACCCGTTGCTGGAGTACTACTACACCCACCCCGCTTTCGACGATTACCCGGTAGTGGGTGTAGACTGGTTTGCCGCCAAGTACTTCTGCAACTGGCGCACCAAGTTCCGCAACGCTGCCCGCGAAGAAACCGGCTATGCCAGCGACCCGAACTTCCGTCTGCCCTCTGAGGCTGAGTGGGAGTACGCCGCCCGCGGTGGCCGCGACCTCGCTACCTACCCCTGGGGTGGCCCGTACCTGCGCAACAGCAAAGGCTGCATGCTGGCCAACTTCAAGCCAGGCCGTGGCGACTATGCTTCCGATGGCTTTGCTTACACCTCGGAAGTAGGTTCGTTCTTCCCCAACGATTTCGGCCTGTATGACATGGCCGGCAACGTGTCGGAGTGGTGCGATGACGCCTACATGGAGGCTTCGGTACCGGTGGTGTGGGACTTGAACCCCACGAACCCCGACGACAACGAGCCCCGCAAAGTGGTACGTGGCGGTTCGTGGAAAGACATTGCTTACTTCCTCGAAACCGGTACCCGCAACTTTGAATACCAGGATTCGGCCCGCTCTTACATTGGTTTCCGCTGCTCGATGATTCAAATCGGCATGGGCACCAACAGCTCCCTCAACTAGCACCCAACAAACACTCTCCCCCTCACACCTTACTTTCAACCCCTTCTCAACCGAAAAAACATTATGGCAGCTAAACATAGCTTTCTCTACGATACGCTGATGCCCAAAATCTACGGCATCGGTGCAGCAGTTGTAATTGTTGGTGCTCTCTTCAAAATCGAACACTGGAACGGTGCCGACACCATGCTCATCGTGGGCCTGGGTACCGAAGCCGTTATCTTCTTCCTCAGCGCCTTCCAGCCTGCGCACAAAGAGCACGACTGGTCGCTGGTTTACCCTGAGCTGAGCGAAGGCTACGACCCCTCGACCGGCAACCCCAGCTTCTCGAACGACAACAACGGCAAAGGCCTGACGATGAAGCTCGACGACATGCTGAAAAACGCCAACGTTACCCCCGAAGCCATTTCGAGCCTCGGCCAGGGCCTGAACCGTCTGAGCACCACCACTTCGCAGCTGTCGCAGCTGGGCGATGCCGCCAACGTAACCGACGAATACACCAAGAAGGTGCGTACGGCTGCCGACTCGCTCGAGAAAATCAACGTGGCCTACGGCAACACGGTTGATGCTATCTCGGCCATGTCGAACGCTACTTCGGACGCCAAAGAGTACCACATGCAGGTGCAGAACGTGACCAAAAACCTGGGCGCGCTGAACGCAGTGTACGAAATGGAGCTGCAGGATGCCAACACGCACCTGAAGTCGATGAACCAGTTCTACGGTACCCTCAGCAAAGCCATGGACAACATGACCCAGGCTGGCAAAGACACCGAGCAATTCCAGAAGCAGGTTTCGGACCTCACGGGCAATCTGACCTCGCTGAACCGCGTGTACGGCAACATGCTGAACGCTATGCGTGCTCCCGCGCAGTAAGCGCGCGTGGCAACGTAGTTAGTTCATCGTCCACTTATTAGCGGAAACAAACAATGGCAGGTGCAAATGAAACCCCGCGGCAGAAGATGATTGGCATGATGTACCTCGTGCTGACCGCTCTTCTGGCGCTCCAGGTAAACTCAGCAATTTTGCTGAAATTTAAATTCATCGATGACAGCCTGTTGGGTGTCAACGACAAGACTTCGGTTGGTGCCGATGGTACGGTAAAAGGTATCCAGGCTGCCGTTCAGAAGAACAACAACCAGCCGCGCGACTTGGCCGTGCTGAAGCAAAGCGAAGAAATTCGTGCCAAGACGAAGGAGCTGGTATCTTATCTGCGCGACATTCGCCAGAAGCTACTCGTCGCCACCGAGAACAAAGGTCCGGAAATGACCAACCTCAGCGGCGAAGATAAAGTGGCTATCACGATGCTGGGTGGCAAGCGCAACGGCTTGGCTTACACCGGCCTGAAGCCGAAGCTGAACGAGTACTCGGAGTATATTAAGCAGTTTGTGCCCAGTGCTCAGCCGCTGGCTATCGACGCGAAGAACGACCCGCGCGTGACGGAGAAAGCTCAGAAGTCGAAAAACTTCGAAGAGCTCAACTTCGAGAACACGCCGGTAGTAGCTGCCCTGGCCACCATCTCGCAGAAAGAAACCGAAGTGCTGAAGTACGAAGCTGATGCACTGTCGGCTCTGGCGCAGAAAGTAGGTGCTAAAACCATCGTATTCGACAAGATTGGCGCTTTCGCCTCGGCTGAGTCGAACACGGTAGCTGCCGGCACTAAGTACAAAGCGGAACTGTTCCTGACGGCTTCGGCCTCGACCATCAGCCCCCGCATGACGCTGAACGGCTCGCCTTTGTCGGTGGGTCCGGATGGCCACGGCAAAGTGGAGTTCACGGCTCGCCCTGGTGGGTTTGATGCTTCGGGCAATGCCAAGGCTTCGTGGACGGGTACGATTCGCTTCAACCAGAACGGCCGCGATACCACCTTCACCGTGAAGGTGCCTTATACCATCACCAAGCCGGTGATGCAGATTCAGTCGGCTTCGGTGCAGGCCCTTTACTTCAAGTGCGGCAACAAGCTGAACGTATCGGTGCCGGCCCTCGGTGCTCAGTACAAGCCCAGCTTCTCGGCTTCGGGTGCTTCGGCTATCCAAGGCGCGAAAGTGGGCGATGTAACGCTGATTCCGAACTCGAAAGAAGTAACCCTGAATGTTAGCAGCGGCGGTAACGCCATCGGCTCGCAGACGTTCCAGGTGCGCCCCATCCCCAAGCCTTCGATTGAGGCTTACGCTGGCGGCCGCCCCGTGAACGACAAGCAGGGTACTCCTGGCACTGCCATCCGTTCGTTCAGCCTACGCGCTATTCCGGATGCTGGCTTCGCCACCTTCCTGCCCGATGATGCCAAGTTCCGCGTGTCGCGCTACGAGGTAACGCTGGTGCGTGGCAAGCGCCCCGCCATCGGCACCAAAACCATCAGCGGCCCGACGGCTGACCTGAGCGATGTGGTGAATGCCTACCGCGAAGGTGACCGTCTGTACGTGGAAGTGAAAGACGTGCAGCGTCAGAACTTCCAGGGCAACGTGGAGGCCGTGAACATGAGCCGTACTTTCAACATTCCGCTGCTATAATATCTGTGGCCTGGCCACGTTAGCGAACTATCCGACAGTTAATTTGCTTTTGCCCGTTATGAAATCTTTGCACACGTTGGCGGCCATTGCCGCAGGCTTCTCGCTCTCGCTCACGGCTTCGGCCCAGGAGCAGGCCACTACGGCCAGCAGCACTGGCTCGCACCGTCCTATTCCGCTATCCGACCAGATGTTCCGCAAGAGCATCTGGCGCCAGGTCGACCTGCGCGAGAAGCAGAATAAGCCGATGTTCTCGGAAGGCAAGGAAATCAGCCGCGTGATTCTGGACGCGGTGAAGCGTGGTGAGCTGCAGGCTTACAAGAACGATTCGCTGACCTCGACTTACACGGCCGCCGAAGTGCAGGGCAACAGCTCGTACGTGGACGCCGTGGACAAGCTGAGCGCCGACGAAATCGCGGCTGGCTTTAAACCGGAATCGGGTTCGGATGATGGCTGGGGTGCTCCGGCGCCCAAAAAGGCGGCTACCAAGAAAGTGCCTAAGACGGACCCCGTTACCGGTAAGGTGATGAAGGACAAAAAAGGTAAGGTCATTATGGTGAACGCGCCGGCAGCTGCTACGGTAGCTGCGGCACCGAAGCCGGTGGGCAACGAGTACCGCCCGAAGGACTTGTATGAGATGGAAATTAAGGAGGATATGATTTTCGACAAGAAACGGTCGCGGATGTATCACGACATTAAATCCATTACGCTGCTAGTGCCTTCGACGCTGGCCTCGAACACCTCGGGTATTGAGAAGCCGATTGGCACGTTCAAGTACAGCGACCTCGTGAAGGTGTTCCGCGCTAACCCGCAAAATGCCATCTGGTTCAACGCCGAAAACGACGCGCAGCACAAGAACTTGGCTGATGCTTTCGAGCTGTGGCTGTTCAACTCGTATATCACCAAGGTGTCGAACGCTGGCGACAGCCGTCTGGACGACATCTACGGTGGCGCGCAGCAGGGCATCCTAGCCGCTCAGCAGACTTCGGCTGACCTGATTGAGTACGAGTACAATCTCTGGTCTTTCTAGACCGCAAATTTTGATGGATTGAACGACTTGTTTGTGGTTCAATTCGCTAAAAGCAAAAGCCCCTCGCAGTGATGCGAGGGGCTTTTGCTTTTAGCGCTTATGGCTGAGCAGTGGGGAGCTGGCGGGGGGGCATGGGGTGAGCGGGAGCTTCGTTCTCAGCGAAGTAGGCCTGCAGAATGCGGGCTTTGGCCTTGCCTACTTCGGCGATGAGCTCGGTTTCGGTGAGCTCGCGAATCTTCTTGACGGACTTAAACTTGTTGAGGAGCTTGTCGGCGGTAACGGGACCGAGGCCTTTGACGTCAGTGAGCTCGGTTTTGAGCGTGCCAGCGTCGCGGCGCGAGCGGTGGAAGGTGATGCCGAAGCGGTGCACTTCGTCGCGCATGCGCTGGAATAGACGCAGCGACTCACTGCGCTTGTCGATGTAGATGGGGAGCGGGTCGTTGGGAACGTAGATTTCTTCGAGGCGCTTGGCAATGCCGATAACGGGAATCTGGCCCCAGAGATTAAGGTCTTTCAGGGCTTTGACGGCCATGCTGAGCTGGCCCTTGCCGCCGTCGACAATGACGAGCTGTGGAAGGCTGGCGCCCTCATCGACCAAGCGGCGGTAGCGGCGGGTGACGACTTCGTACATGCTGTCGAAGTCGTTGGGGCCGACGACGGTTTTGATGTGGTAGTGGCGGTAGTCTTTCTTGCTGGGCTTGGCGTTGCGAAAGCAGACCATGGCGGCCACCGGGTTGTCGCCCTGGAAGTTGGAGTTGTCGAAGCATTCGATATGCTTGGGGAGTTCGGTGAGGCGCAGGTCTTTTTTGATGGTTTCCATGATGCGCACCTCGTTCACGTCCTTGCTCTTCTCGTTCATGCTCTCCTTTTCCTTGCGGGCGTAGAGCACGTTTTTGATAGCCAGTTCGAGCAGCTTGCGCTTGTCGCCGATTTGCGGCACGGTGAGCGTGGTGCCGGGCAGCGGCAGGTCGACGGGGACGTTGGTAAGGATTTCCTTCGACTCGCTCTCAAACTCCTGGCGGAGCTGCATGATGAGCGGGGCGAGAATCTCGGCGTCGTCCTCGTCCAGCTTTTTGGTGACTTCGAGCGACTGCGTGAGAATGATGCTGCCGTTCATCACCTTGAGGTAGGTAATAAAGCCCGACTTTTCGTTGCTGGCGATGGCAAACACGTCGATGTTGGTGAGGGCGGCGTTGACGATGGTGCTCTTGGCCTGGAAGGCTTCCAGCTTATCCAGCTTCATCTTGAAAGCGTGGGCCAGCTCATACTGCATATCCTGAGCGGCAGCCGTCATGCGCTCGCGGAAATACTGCTTGGGAATGCGCAAGTCGCCGTTGAGGATATTGCGGATTTGCTGGATGTAACCGTTGTAGGTGGTTTCATCTTCGCGAGCGATGCAGGGGGCGTTGCAATTGCCGATTTGCAGCTCGAGGCAAGGCTTGAACTTACCGGCCTCCACGTTGGCCACGCTCAGGTTGTAGTTGCAGGTGCGCAGGGGGTATAGGGCGCGGATGAGTTCGAGCAGCACATTGAGGGCGGTGCCGTTAGCATAGGGGCCGTAGTAGCGCGAGCCGTCGTTAATCTTGTTGCGGGTGGGGATGAGGCGCGGGAACCGCTCGTTGGTGAGGCAGATATAGGGGTAGGTTTTGCCGTCCTTGAGCAGGATGTTGTACTTGGGCTGGTGTTGCTTGATGAGGTTGTTTTCGAGCAGAAAGGCGTCGGATTCGCTATCCACAATGGTAAACTCCAGGCGCTTGATGTTGCGGACGAGCTGCTGGGTTTTCTTGTTGTGGTCCTGCTTGGTGAAGTAGCTGCTCACGCGCTTGCGCAGGTCGATGGCCTTGCCCACGTAGATGATGCCCTCATCGTCGAAATACTTGTACACGCCGGGCTTGTGGGGCAGGGCGTTGATTTGGGCTTGCAGTTCGGGTTTGGCGGCCATGAGCGCAGATTTGGACAGACAACGGAAGTAGAGCGCCCGGCACAGAAAAGCCGGGAATTCAGCGTACGGAAATAACAAAAAATGACCGGCAAAAGTCGCCGGTCATTTTCGAAAAAAGGCAAATCGAACAGCTTGCAGCGCGGCTTAAATGTCCTTGTCGTCGAGGTCGCCGGCGTCGGGTACCTGCATTTTCTGGTCGGCGGGAATGGTGTCGCGGGTGCCGCCGTAGTATTTCGAGCAGTCGATTTCGATGCTGAGCGGGGCAGCCGGCTTGGGGAAGGGGTCGGTGTTGATGCCGATGCTCTTGTCCTTGTACACCTTCTGCATGAAGAGGCCGTAGAGCGGCAGCGCCTCGCGGGCGCCCTGGCCGTAGGTGCCAGTGCGAAAGTGGATGCTGCGGTCTTCGCCGCCCACCCACATGCCGCACACCAAGTCGGGGGTAATGCCCATGAACCAGGCGTCGGAGTAGTTGCTGGTAGTGCCGGTTTTGGCCCCGATTTCGAACGGAAACTTGAAGCCGGTGTGCAGGATAGTGCTGGTGCCGCCGGGTTCGGTGGTGCTGGCCTGCAGCATGTAGGTCATCAGGTAGGCTACTTCTTCGCTGAGGACTTCGCGGGTCTGGGGCACGAATTCGCGCAGCACGTTGCCATTCTTGTCCTCGATGCGGGTAACCATGATGGGCTCGGTATGAATACCCTTGTTCACGAAGGTGGAATACACGCCGCACAGCTCGTAGATGCTGCAGTCGGAGGTACCAAAGCCCATCGAAGGCACCGCATCGACGGGCGAGGTGATGCCGAGGCGCTTGGCGTAGGTAGCAATGGTTTCGGGGCCAAGCTTCATCACCAGCCAGGCGGTGATGGAGTTCATGGAGCGGGCCAGGGCCTGGCGCAGCGTGAAGGTGCGGCCCGAGAAGCCGCCCTCGAAGTTGTGCGGCGTGTAGGGGGCGCGGCCGGCCACGGCAGGGAAGGTGGTGGCCACGTCGGGGCGTGGGAAGCAGGGCGAGTAGCCCTGGTCGATAGCCGCGGTGTACACAATGGGCTTGAACGTGGAGCCGGGCTGGCGCTTGCCCTGCTTCACGTGGTCGAACTTGAAAAACTTGTAGTTGGGGCCGCCCACCCATGCTTTCACCTGGCCGTTCAGCGGGTTCATGGCCATGAACCCGGCCTGCAGGTAGCGCTTGTAGTACTCCAGCGAGTCGTAGGGCGACATGAGCAACTCCTTCTCGCCCTGCCAGGTGAACACCGGCATTTTATACTTCTTGTGCAGGTAGTAGTTCACCGAGTCGCGGTTGCCGTCGTACTGCGCCATCAGCGACTTGTAGCGCTGGGTGCGTCGCATGGCGTTCACCAGGAAGTTGGGAATGACCTTGCCGTTCTCGTCGCGCCAGGGCAACTGGCCTTTCCAGTGGGCCGAAAACCACTTCTGCTGCAGCGTCATGTGCTCGGCCAGCGACTTCTCAGCGTACTGCTGCATGCGCGAGTCGATGGTGGTGTAGATTTTCAGGCCGTCGGCGTACAGGTCGTGGTCGGTTTCCTTGGCCCAGCTGATGAGCGACTTCACCACCTCGGCCCGGAAGTAGGGCGCCAAGCCCTTGCTAGGGTTCTCCACGGAGTAGTGCAGCACAATGGCCTTGGCCGTGTCCTGGGCCAGCTCGGTGGGGGTGATGAAGTTGGATTTGGCCATCTGGCGCAGCACCCAGTTGCGGCGCTTGCGCGAGCGGTCGGGGTGCACCACGGGGCTGAAGCGGCCGGGCGCGTTCACGATGCCCACCAGCGTGGCGGCCTCGGGCGTGGTCAGCTCTTTGGGCTTCTTGTTGAAGAACGTTTTGGCCGCCGTGTTGATGCCGAACGAGTTAGAACCAAATTCCACGGTGTTCAGGTACATGCGGATGATTTCGCGCTTCGTATAGTTGCGCTCCAGCCGGATGGCCAGAATCCATTCCTTCGTCTTGGTGATGAGCAAACCAAGCTTGCCACTGCCGTTGAGGGTGCCGTCGTTGAGGTCGGCACGGGTACGGAACAGCACTTTGGCTACCTGCTGCGTGAGCGTGGAGCCGCCGCCGTTGTGCGAGAAGGTGAGCACGCCCGTCACGGCCCGCAGCACGCTCTTGGCATCGATGCCCGAGTGCTGCTCGAAGCGCACGTCTTCGGTGGCAATGAGGGCATCGGTGAGGTTGCGGGGCAGGTCCTTAAACTCAACGGGCGTGCGGTTTTCGCGGAAGTACTTGCCCAGCAGCACGCCATCGGCCGAATAAATTTCTGACGCCAGCTCGGAGCGCGGGTTCTCCAGGCTTTTCAGGTTGGGCATGCGCCCGAACAGGTTCAGGAAGTTGCCGCTCACGGCCAACACAAACAGCCCCAGCCCCAGCACGCCCGCGCCGAATAGCACCCACATGGTGCGCACAAACGCCGTGAAACGGCCGGGCCGGGCCGATTTCAGAGGAAGCTGCGGCTTGGAACGACGAACAGGAGGAGGACTGGGCATAGCGGGCAAATACGGTATTAGGCAGCAAAAATAAAGCCCCCGGCCGCGCCGGAGGCTTTAAGCAAGAATCAGAACGACAAACGGCTATTTGTAGGCACGCTGGTAGAAGCTCAAATACCCCGCCAAATCGCCGCTTTCCTGCAGCAGCGTCAGGTTCTCGGGCGTAATTACAAGCGTTTGGTAGCCCGCGCCGCGCAGCTTGGCCAGCGGCGACTGCGGCCCGCGCAGCTTGGTGGCGTAGCTCTGGGCCACTTTGGCACCCGGCAACGGTAGCACGCGCACCATTTCCTTGTCAGGGCCCAAGGTAAATGCTTCCACAGTCAGGTTGCTGGTTTTGAAGAAGCGGTTGTTGTACGCTGTCAGCTGAACCACTAGGCCATTGGCGGCCGGGGAGTCCTTCGGGAACACCAGCACTACCGCGTGCGGGCCATTCAGCTGCGTGGTGTAAGCAGTAGCCGGGGCCGAAGATGCCGTGCTGGCCCCCACTGTGGGGGCTGCTGTTGTACTGGCGCCCGGCACAGGGGGCGTTGCAGTCGGGCTAGCCCCAGCAGCGGCTTTCGCGGCGGCAGCTTTGGCAGCAGCCTCATCGGCCAGCTGCTTGCGGGTCGGGCGGCCCTTACGCACTGGGGCGGCCGGCGCGGTAG
>NZ_BAAGZM010000026.1:0-17616 GCF_054778495.1 Hymenobacter agri | reverse complement strand
GGTCGGCCACGGGCGCCAGCTCGCCGGGGGCCAGCACGTAGGTACGCCGGAAGCCCAGCGCGGCCACCGTACTCAACACGTATTCGGGCGGCTTGGGGCCGGGCAGCAGCAGCACGCAGTCGGGCTGCACTTTGCGCAGCAGTGCCAGCCGGGGCAGCACTTCCGCAATCCAATGAAAATAATTGCCCGACCAGCTATCGAAAGCCAGGCCTACCGGTCCGGCCGCCAGCTGGGCCACCGGCCGGCTGCGCAGCTGGCGGAGCATAAACAGCCCGGCCAGCTCCATCTCCATCCACGGCTGCGGCAGGCTCGGCACGAACACCCGGAGCCCTTTCAGCACCGAGCCGTGCCAGGCTACCTGCGCCTGCCGCAACCGGTACACCACCTGGCGAAAGTTGGGCTGAATTTCCGCAAAAATCTCCGCAAAGCCGTTCAGAAACACGGGCGGCACCATGTCGGCATTGTAGGGCTGCGGCAGGCGAGCCGCCGTTGGGGCCGGCGCAATTTCGATTTCTTCGGCCCGCGGGGGCGCGCTCAACGCCTGCCCGGCCCGACCCAACGTGCGGTCAACAATCTTTTTGGTGCGTTGCCACCAGGTGGGGCGCGGCAGCGGCGCGGTAGCCATAGCTAATTCGATAAGAGCCCCAACCATCCGGCTTACTGGCCGGCCGGTTGGGGCTGGAAACTATATCAACAAAATGGGGCTGACCTTATTGGTGCTGCTCGTGCTGCCACGAAACCTTGTGCCCGCCTTTCAGCAGGTAGGCTTCGCGCTTGAACAGGTCCACGTCGGCCCGCATCATGTCCTTCACCAAGGCGGGCAGGTCGTGCTTCGGCTTCCAGTTCAGCTTCTCCTTACACTTGGTGGGGTCGCCGATGAGCAGCTCCACTTCGGTCGGACGGAAGTACGCCGGGTCGACGCGGCACACGACCGTGCCGGTGGCAACCTGGTATTCGGGGTTGGCGCAGGCCACTACGCGGCCCACTTCCTCTACCCCTTCGCCATCGAAGGCCACTTCAATGCCTACTTCGGCGAAAGCCATCCGCACAAAATCGCGCACCGTGGTAGTCACGCCAGTGGCAATCACAAAATCCTCGGGCTCGTCCTGCTGCAGAATGCGCCACATGGCTTCCACGTAGTCTTTGGCGTGGCCCCAGTCGCGCTTGGCATCGAGGTTGCCCAGCGCGATATCATCGCGCATACCCATGGCAATCTGAGCTACCCCGCGGGTAATCTTGCGGGTTACGAAGGTTTCGCCGCGCAGGGGGCTTTCGTGGTTGAACAGAATGCCGTTGCAGGCAAACATGCCATACGCCTCGCGGTAGTTCACCGTAATCCAGAAGCCATACATTTTAGCCACGGCGTAAGGCGAGCGGGGGTAGAACGGCGTGGTTTCGCGCTGCGGCACTTCCTGCACCAACCCGTACAGCTCCGAGGTGCTGGCCTGGTAAATCTTGGTTTTCTTGGTGAGGCCCAGCAGACGCACGGCTTCCAGAATGCGCAGCGTGCCCACCCCGTCCACGTCAGCCACGTACTCGGGCGAGTCGAACGAAACTTTCACGTGCGACATGGCCCCGAGGTTATAAATCTCGTCGGGCTGCACCTCCTGAATAATGCGAATCAGGTTGGTCGAGTCGGTCAGGTCGCCGTAGTGGTTGGTCAGGCGCGGGTTCTTGCGGCCGTGGTCGTCGGCCATCAGGTGGTCGATGCGGTCGGTATTGAACAACGACGAGCGACGTTTGATGCCGTGCACATCGTAGCCTTTTTCGAGCAAAAACTCGGTGAGGTAAGCACCATCCTGACCCGTAATACCGGTAATGAGCGCAACTTTCATAAGAAAGAAATAAAGTGATTTAAAAAACGGAGAGAAGCCGCCCAACCGGGCTATTGGCTCAATACTTTGCTGATGGCCTGCGCCTTGTAAATGAATTCTACTTTGCGTACCGCATTCTGAGCGGCCATGAACTCATCGCACACCCGGAAGCAGGCTGCCAGATGGTCTTCGCCGGCCCGCGGCACGTAGCCGGTGCTGAATACTTCCGGGTTTTGAAACTGCGCCCAGCCCATCCGGTCGAACAGGGCCCTTTTCATGGGCCGCAGCGGGCGCTTGGCCGCTTCGATGCCGTCGCGCACGAACTGCACAGGGCTGCGGCGGGCAGGCTTCACAAAGAAATCGCGCACGCGGGCATACTCGGCTTCGCGTTTGTCGGCGGGCATGCGGTTGAAGTTTCCGTTGGGGTTGTCCATGTGCATGCTCAGCAAACCAGTGCACCACGCAATGTTGGCCTTCACGGTCGAAATCCGGTAGGTGTATTCCAAATCGACAAACACCACGCCCGTGTAAAACAGCCCGATGAGCGGCAGGGACGAGCGACGCACAATCAACGGCAGGCCAATCATCCAGAAAGGCTCTTTGTGCTCATACCAACGCATAAAATCTACGGCGGGGTCTTCCTTCACGCGGGCGTACGTCAGGTCTTCTTCCTGCGTGGTGGCGTTGTAGCCCATCACCACATCCACGTCGGGGTGCTCAAGCATGAAGTCGACGCACTGCCGAATGATGGGAAAGTTGAAGGCATCATCGTCGGTGATGTATTTCAGCACTTCGCCCCGCGCCATTACCATGCACTTGTTGAAGCCGTGCGACTCCCCTTTGTCGCGCTCGGACACAAACTGCTGAATCTGGCCCGCTTCGAACAGGCCGCGCAGGTACTCCGGCGTGCCATCGGTGCTGCCCCCGTCGGCCACCACGATTTCTTCATCGGGTTGCCGCGCCGCCACCAGCCGCCCCAACACCTGCTGCAGGTAGGGCAATTTATTGTAAGTTGTTACTAAGTAGGAAACGCGGTAATCGGGCACGGAATCGCAGTGAAAGTAAGGTGTAATAAATGTTAGGCCGGGTTGGCGGGGGCAGCCGGCTGCGCCACAACATCGTAGCGGCGGTCGCCAATCTGTATCCACGGCTGGGATATCGGCTCGAACGTGGTGGCGCGGATGAATCGCTCAATCTTTTCCTGCGGCCATTCCAGCTCTACCCGCAATCCGTTGGGCTCTTCAAATTTGAAGTACGACCCTGTGCCTTCCTGCGGCCGCCGCGGCAAGGGTTCCTGCCGGACGAAATAATCGAGCGTGCGTTCGAAGGCGACGACGCCGGCATCGACGCACCGCATGTACAGCGTACGGGCGGTATCGGTGGGCAGCACCGGCAGCCAATCTTCGAAGATGATATCGCCCGTGTCCACTCCTTCATCAATGTAATGAGTCGTTACACAGGTTTTCTTTTCGTCGTTGAGCAGAATGTGCGTCACCACGAAGCGGCCCTGGTACTGCGGCAAATGACCGTAGTGGAAATTGATGATTTCCATGCCCGGCAAATCGACCAGCGCTTTCGGGACGATGCGGTCGCAGAAGACGTTGAGGATGGTATCGATATTTCGCTCTGCAAACAGCGCAACAACTTCGGGTGCTTTCAGCGAAGGCACGTCGAGGGTTTCGAAGCCCAGCCGACGGGCCTGTTCCAATACCGACGGGTTCCAGTCGGAGCCTTCCACCCCGTCGCGGCGCAAGCCCATCACGAAATGAACATTGAAATGCTCGCGATAGCGAGCCAGCACTTCCAGGCAGCGGTAGCCCAGAATACGCCCACCCATGAAAACAATATTGCGCTTTGGTGAATCCTGCATCAGTGCGTAAATGTAAGTCTCAAATAATGTGCTGGTAATAGGCAATAGTATCTGCGATGCCCCGGTGAAATTCCGTGAAGGTGAAATCGGGAAACACTTCGCGGAAGTGCTGGTCGTTCATTACTTTCTTCAGCGCCCCGTCGGGCTTGGTGTGGTCGTAGCGTACCTCGCCGGTATAGCCCACCGCGTGGCGAATGATGTCGGCGAGCTCGCGAATGCTCAGGCCGGTATTCTGCGCCACGTTCAGCGGCTTATCGAGGCCGGCGCGAGCAGGGTCGCGGGCAATGTCGAGCATAATGCGGGCCAGGTCGGGCGCAAAAATCCATTCCCGGATAGCGGCCCCCGTGCCCCACACTCCCACTTCGGCCTGCCCGGTGCGCTGGGCAGTGAGAAAGCGCGAAATCAGGGCGTCCAGCGCGGCCGTCTGGTTAGGGTCGGGCGAGTCATGCGGGCCATACATATTGGGCACCAGCAACGACACCGTGCGAATGCCGTGGCTGATGGCGAAGCTTTCGCCGGCCGCCCACATCAGCCGCCGCGAACTGGCAAACGGCAGCACCGTGCGGTGCACCGGCCCATCCTGCCACGCCTCGTCGTAGAACATTTCGGCACTGGCCGGGTACACGCAATTGGCCAGCGGGTGCACCACTACCGCCGATGAGCCTACCCGGGCCATTGCTTCGTAGAGGGCCAGGGCCATGCGCGTATTATCGAGCAGCACAGCGGCCGCGTTTTCAGTCACGTAATTGAAGCTGCCCACGTGCGCTGCGCAATGCAGAATGACGGTGGGCTGCTCGCGCGCCAGAAAGGCCGCGGTGGCGTCCGTATCGCGCAGGTCGAGGCCGGTGCTGCGCGATGCGCCTACGTAGGACACCCCGGCCTGCTCAAGCTGGTCGACGACGTTCTTGCCCAAAAAACCGGTGTGTCCGAATACGGCTATTTTCATACATCTTGCAGGCGGGGCCGGAGCACGCCACCTGGTTTAGGTTACTTTTTGAGCGCCTTGGTAAGCTGGCGCGATTTGTAGAGAAACTCGGCCGGATGTTCGGCGTTGTAGCGGGTCATAAATTCGTCGGCAATGCGAAAAGCGGCCTCCAGCGTTGTTTCGCCGGCTACCGGCACGTAGTTGGTTGGCATAGGCACGTGCTCGTGGTACTGCGGCACTTTCAGCGTATCGAAGAGGGAGCGTTTCAGGGGGCGAATGGGCTTTTTGAGTGCTTCGAGCCAGCCCGATTTGTAGCGCACGTAGTCGGCAAAGCTGTGGCCAATGCGTTTATCGTAGTAATAGCGCATCCGGTCGGCTTCGTCCTGGCTGGTTTGCCGGCCCATTACTCGAAAATTACTCTGCGGGTTTTCAATGCGCACGCTCAGTACCTGCGAGCTCCAGGCCAGGGTCAGGTCCAGACTGGTGATGCGGTACGTAAATTCGGTGTCGACCTGCACCACGCCGGTGTTGAACAGGCCCGTGACGGCCAGCGACGAGCGTCGCACCAGCATGGGCAGGCCAATCATCCATACCGATTCCTGGTTGTCGAACCAGCGGCGAAAGTTGGCCGCCACGTCTTCGTACAGCGACAAGCTGTGCAGATTTTCCAGCGCCAGCAGGCCCGTGTAGCCCATCAGCACGTCCACGTCGGAGTGCTCGCGCATGAAGGCCGCGCCGCGCCGAATGGCCGGGTAATCGAACGCGTCGTCGTCGGTGATAATCTTGAGCACCTCACCGCGCGCCATGAACATGCACTTGTTGAAGCCGTGCGACTCACCCTTATCGCGCTCCGATACGAACTGTTGAATCTGGCCGGCTTCGAACAAGCCGCGCAGATACTCGGGGGTGCCATCGGTACTGCCCCCATCGGCCACCACAATTTCTTCGTCGGCCTGGCGCGCGGCCACCAGCCGGCCCAGCACCTGTTGCAGGTAGGGCAGCTTATTGTAGGTGGTCACCAGGTACGAAATGTGGTAATCAGACATGAGTTAGCGCGTGATAAATTAAAGAGAGTAAGTAAGTGTGCGCCTGGCTAGTAGCCCAGCCGCTTGGCGTATTCCAGCATCTTTTCGCGGGGCCGCACCTTCACCGGCTTGGCCGGAATACCCACATACACGGTCCAGGGCTCGGTGTCCTTGGTCACCAGCGAGCAAGCGCCGACTAAACTTCCTTCGGCCAGCGTCACCCCGGGCATCACGACCACGCTTGTGCCCAAGTTGGCAAAGCGCTCGAAAACAACCGGGGCGTAAGTGATTTCATCCTGAAATTCAGCCGGAATAGTAGGCCCCACCAGCCCGCCGCCCATGTGGGCATCGCTGCCGCAAATGATGCGCGAGCCAGCAGCAATACTGGAGAAATCAGCCATCTGCAGCAAGCCTTTGGCACCTCCAATCACGGTCACGTAGGGGGCAATGTGAATGTAGTCCCCGATTTCAGCCTGGGTAGTCAGGTAGAAGCCGCTATCGATAGCAACATGCTCCCCCACAGACACCAGCTGAGGACGGCGAATTTCAACGTTGGCACTGATAAACACATCCGTACCACACTGCTTCAGCAACGACTTATCGTACTGACTGCTGCCTAACACTTCGTTTTGCGGTTCTTCCATTGCCACAGATTTTAGGGGAAACGCTTCGCTTAATAAGGGAATACTGACTCGTAGTATTTCACCGTCTCAGCAATGCCTTCTTCGAAATCAGTAAATTTGAATTCCGGGAACACCTGCCGGAAGCGGGTGTCGTCCATTACTTTTTTGGGCGCGCCGTCGGGCTTGGTCGTATCCCAGGTCAGTTTGCCCTTGTAGTCGAATTTCGACTGGATGATGTCAACCAGCGCTTTCACGCTCAGGCCGTCGTTCTGGGCCACGTTCAGCGGAGCCTGCAGGCCGGGGCGGTTGGGCTGCTGAATCACTTCCCACACCATGCGGCCGAAGTCGGGGGCGTACAGCCACTCGCGGATGGCCACACCAGTGCCCCAAATGGGCAGCTCGGGCTGGTTGGTATGCTCGGCTTTCACAAATTTCGAAATCAGCGCGTTCAACGCGTGGGCCTTGTTGGGGTCGGTCGAGTCGTAGGGGCCGTACATGTTGGGCGTGAGCAGGTGAATGCTCTTCACGCCGTACTGCAGTTCGAAGCACTCGGCCGCGGCCCACAGCAGGCGGCGGCTGGTGCCGTAGCTCAGCACCGAGCGGTGCAGGTGGCCGTTCCACCACTCATCTTCGCGGAAGATGTCGGCTGCAGCCGGGTAGGCGCAGTTGGCGATGGGGTTGATAACCAGTGCCTGCGGGCAGGCATTGGCCACGCCCTCGTACATGCCCAGAATCATGCGCGAGTTGTCGGCTACCACGGTGGCAGCCTTCTCGGTCACGTAGTTCAGGCTGCCCACGTGGGCGGCGCAGTTCACCACGAAATCGGGCTGGTGCTCGGCTAGGAAGGCGGTGGCAGCAGCCGGGTCGCGCAGGTCGAGGCCGGTGCTCAGCGAAGCTTCAATCGGCTCGACGCCGTGCTGACGCAATACATTGGCCACGTTGCGGCCGGCGAAGCCACGGGCTCCAAACAATACTACTTTCATATCGGAATTACCAGCCTTGCTTGATAACATCGACCACGTAAGCGGCTTGTTCGGCGCTCAGGTCATCGTGCAGGGGAATGTGAATCTGGGTGGCGTCGAAGCGGCGCTGGTTGGTGAGTTCCATGCGGCGGCCGCCAAACAAGGTGTTGTGGTCGATGCCGTCGTGCACCACCGATGCCGCCACGCCCTTGCCGCGCACAGCGCGGATGAACTCCAGGCGGTTCTCGACGTGGAAGCCGAACAACCAGTGGGCGCTTTCGCGGTCGGGCTGGTGCACGAAGTGCGTGATGCCGGGCACGTCGCGCAGGCCGTCGCGGTACTGCTGCACGCGGGCACGGCGCTGCACCATGCGCTCGGCAAAACCGTCAAGATTGGCTAGGCCGAGGGCGGCGGCGTAGTCGCTGAGGTGGTACTTGTAGCCGACATCGACGAGGTCGTAGTCGCGCTCGCCCAGCTCGTTCACCGGCGAGTTGGCACGGTCGATGCCGAACCAGCGGCGCCGGAACACCTCGCGGGCCTTCTCGGGGTCGCGGGCGCAGAGAGCGCCGCCATCGCCGGTGGTAAGGTGCTTAATGGCTTGGAACGAGAAGCAGGTGTAGTCGGAAATTGAGCCAATGGGCTGGCCCTGGTAGGTAGCACCCGGCGCGTGGGCGGCATCCTCAATCACCACCAGGTTGTGCTTGGTGGCAATGGCCTTAATCTCGGCCATGTCGCAGGGGTAGCCGCCCCAGTGCACGGCCATGATGGCCTTGGTGCGCGGCGTGATGCGGTGCTCGATGTCGGCCGGGTCAATGTTGCCGTTGGCATACTGAATGTCGGCAAAAACCGGCTTGGCGCCTACCTGCACCACGGTCAGGGCCGAGGCGATAAACGTTTGGGGCGAGAGAATGACTTCGTCGCCGGGGCCCACGCCAGCCACTTCGAGGGCCAGGTGCAGGGCACTGGTGCCGCTGTTGAGGGCCGCCGGATGCACCATGCCCAGCTCGGCACTGAGGCGGCTTTCGAACTCCTTCACCAGCTTGCCCTCGCTAAGGAAGGTGCTGGCCAGCACGGCGCTCACGCGCTGCTGTGCCGAGGCGTTGACGAAGGTGGTGAAGAGCGGAATGGGATTGCCGCCGGGCGGCGTCGAAGCGCCGGGGGTTTGAGTAAATGCCGAAACGTCAGCCATAAGGATAGTCGAAATGCGGCCGCAAAGGTACGCCCGCCCCGGCGTTCACCCATTCATTAGCGAGCACCAAATACCTATAGCACTAACGCAGTGCTATTTACATATAACTCATCTTCCCCAATACACCATCGAAAAACGTTTTCGCACCACCTCGCGCCCACCTGCCAGGTTGCACTTATTACGGGGCAGGCTGCAACCGGAATGGCTAGCCCTGGCGGCTGCGCTGGGGGGCGAAGCAGTAGCGGGCCGCGCCGAGCTGGCCGAAAATGCTGCGTATGGTTTGGTGGCACCAGCCAATGGGGCTGGTGCCACTCGGCTACCCGCTGAAAAACCACTCACCTGTGCCCCTGAGGCAGGGGCCGCCCTGCATCAGCGAAACCATAAAGCCGCTATCGCGGCCCTGCACCAGCGCATTGCCTTCCTGCAAACGACAGTAGCATGCGCGACAAACCAAGCTGATTAGTCATTGAGTAGCTGCGCATGTCCGATGGCTGCAGAATAGCCCCTCGCTAGTAGCCGGCTACTGCTCGAATACCTCGCGCACCACGTAGAGCGGCCGCTGGCGGGCAGCGTCAAGCCCTCGCCATACATATTCGCCGATGACGCCCAGCGCAATCATTTGAAAAGCCGATACGACCAGCATCACGACCATCAGCGTAGTCCAGCCGGCCGGTTCGTCGGGATGCGTGAACTTAAGTAGTATGACATACAGGCCGTAAAGCAGCGCTACGCCGCCCAGCCCCAGCCCCAACCCGGAAATGGCTCGGATGGGCACGAAAGAGAAGGCCATCAGCGAATCGATGAAGAGCTTGACTTTCTTGCTCAGCGTCCAGCGAGAGTGGCCGATTTCGCGCTGACGGCGCGTGTACGGAATGTTAACATAGGAAAACCCCAGCCACACCATCAGGTAGAACACATTGGAGTTGCGCTCGTGTAGCTTCAGCACTTCGGTGGCTACCTGGCGGTCGAAGAACACAAAATCGAAGCCGCCGGGCGGAATATTTCGGAGCGCCAGCTTCCGCATCAGCCAATGAAAAAACTGCGCCAGCAACACGGCAAAGCCCGTTTCTTCCCGGTTCTGACGGTTGCCGATAACCAGCTTGAAACCCTGCTGCCAGTGCGCGTACATCTGGGGCAGCAGTTCGGGTGGGTCTTGCAAATCGGCCGTGATGACGGCCAGGCAGTCGCCGGTGGCGTGGGCCATGCCGGCTACAATCGCATTGTAGGAGCCCACGTTGCCTACTAAATCCACGATGCGGATTCGGCCGGGAAACTCGGCCTGCGCCCGGCGCAGCGCGCCCAGCGTGTCATCGCCCGAGCCATCGTTCACGCACACGTACTCCACCTCGACCCCGGCCGGAAACCGCGCCTCGTTGGCAACCAACTCAGCCACGGTAACGGGAATATTGGCTTCGTTGTAGTAGCAGGGAATAATGACGGAGAGCTTGGGCATAGCAGCAATATTAAGCCCGAAAGGCGCGAATGGCAGCCGCCACGGCCATTATCTGGTGCTGGCTCATGCCGGGCCACAAGGGCAGGCTCAGGCAGGTGGCAGCCAGCCGCTCGGCAATGGGAAAATGGCCGGCGGGCATGTGCAGGTGCTGGTAGGCCGGCTGGCGATGAGGCGGAATGGGATAATGGACGAGCGTACCAATGCCGCACTGCGCCAGGTGTTGCTGCAACGCATCGCGCTGCGGATGGTGCACCACGTACAGGTGGTACACGTGGCTGGCGCCGGGGGCGATATGCGGCAGGCACAGGTTCGGAATATCGGCCAAGTGCTGGTCGTACCAGGCGGCGAGCTGCCGACGCTGGGCCGTCCAGTCGGCCAGGTGCGGAAGCTTTACCCGGAGCAGGGCCGCTTGCAACTCGTCGAGGCGCGAATTGCAGCCAATTTCCTCGTTGTGGTATTTCTGCGCCGAGCCGTAGTTGCGCAATACGCGCACCCGGCGCGCTACTTCTTCGCTGGCCGTCGTAATGGCGCCGGCATCGCCAAGCGCACCCAGGTTTTTGCCCGGATAAAAGCTGGTGGCATTCGCGTGGCCAAAGCTGCCCGTGGGCTGCCCGTCGAACGTAGCGCCGTGCGCCTGGGCGTTATCCTCGACGACGTGTAGCCCGTGCTGCGTGGCCAAGGCCATTATTTCCGGCATGCGGCAGGCCTGGCCGTACAAATGCACCGGCAGAATGGCCCGGGTGCGTGGGGTGATAGCGGCCGCAATGGCCGCCGGGTCGATATTGCTGGTAGCCGGGTCGGGCTCGACAGGGACCAGCGTGGCCCCCACCTGCGTTGCGGCCAGCCAGGTGGCGATGTAGGTGTTGGAGGGCACGATGACCTCGTCGCCGGGCCCCACGTTCAGCGCACGCAGGGCCAATACCAGCGCATCGAGGCCATTGGCCACGCCTACTGCGTAGGGCATTTCGTTCCAGGCGGCGTATTCCTGCTCAAACTGCCGCAGCTCTTCACCCAGCACGTACCAGTACGAATCGTGCACGCGGGCGAAAGCGGCGGTCAGCGCGGCGCGCAATGGCGCGTGCTGGGGCTCCAACGACAGAAATGGCAGCTGCATGCGGCAAAGTTAACCGCCGTGGCACGCCAGTACGTGCGTAGTGGCACCGAGGCGAAAGCCCAGCTTCTCGGCGTTGCGCAGTACCGCGCGGTTGGTGGCCTGCGTCGTCATCAGCACGGCAGCGTGCTGCAAGTCGCGGGCCCGAAGCAGCGTAGCCGCCACTAGGCGGGCGTGCCAGCCCCGTTGGCTTTCTCCCACGGCCGTGAGCAGCACCCGCGAAAGCGGCTGGCCCAGCGCTGCCGAATCAGGCAACAAATCGCTTATGGCCAGAAAGGCATCGACCAAGGCCGGCGGCACGTCGGGAACCAACACCGCCGCGGCCAGTTGCGGGCCAGTGAGGGTATTTTCGGCGTAGCGGGCCAGGTAGGCATCGGCCTGCGCGGGCCCGTACCACGGGTCGGCATGAAACCGGTCGTACGGATTGCGGGCCGAGGCAGCCACGCGGCCTAGCTTCGCGGCCTCGGCCGGCGCCGCCAGCCGAACGGCCGGCCACGCGTGCTCAAAACTGGCCAGCTGGTCGTGGTAATAGGTCAATCGGGTTTCTACCAGCCGCCAGCCGGCGCCGGTCAGCCCTTGTAGCAGGCTGATATCTTCGGCCGGTACCTGCGCAAAACAGTAGAAGCGCCCATGACGGGCTGCCAGCTGCTGGCGCAACACCTGAGCGGCCGGCACCAGCGCGGCGCTGGTGGTCGTAGCATCAAACAACCCGGTGAATAAACGATAAACGGGTGCTTCGAACCAGTCCGAATCCCAGGCCAGCTGGCGTAGCAGCCATGTTACCTCCCCTGCCGGCAGGTATTCGGCACCACCCTGCTGCAGCCAGGCGGCGGCTAGCCCGGTTCCGAACAGGCGCTGCTGGTCTTGCTGGGCAAACTGCCGCAAAAAATAGTAGGGCGAGTAAAAAGCCAGCGCTTCCGCGCGCGCAGCCACTAGCGGGCTCAGCTCTGCGGAGTCCATTGCTGCTTAAACTCGTCGTAGTCGCGGATGTAGTCGGCTTCGTCGAAAACGCTGGAAGCCAATACTAACTGCACTGCCGTGTGTGAATGCTGAATGGTGTGCCAGGCGTTGGGCGGAATGTACAAGCCCTCGTTGGGCTGCTCCAGCCGAAAGGTCTGTAGCTCGCCCGTGGCCAGCTCGGTTACGACTGTGAGGCGGCCGGCTACGGCCACCAGCACCTGTTCGGTGCGGTGGTGCGCATGCCGGCCGCGCACAATGCTTTCGGGGGTGTAATACGTCCAAAAAACCCGCTCCACTGCAAAGGGAAGCGGGTTTTGTTGGGGGTCGGAAACCGAAATGTACCCAATATCCGGTGCGCCCAGCTTCGGGAACTGAATCAGGTGCGGAGCCGGATATTGGGCCATGTACGTTCTATTTCACGTGTTCTTTGAAATACTCCAGCGTGCGGCGCAGGCCTTCGGCGCGGTCCACCTTGGGCTCCCAGCCCAGGATTTCCTTGGCCTTGCTGATGTCGGGCCGGCGCTTCATGGGGTCGTTTTCGGGCAGCGCCTGGTAGGTGGGCTTGAACTCGACGCCAGTGAGGCGCGCGATTTCTTCGCCGAACTCCTTGATGGTGATTTCCGACGGGTTGCCGATGTTCACCGGCAGGTGGTAATCACTCAGCAGCAGGCGGTAAATGCCTTCCACGAGGTCGTCGACGTAGCAGAACGAGCGGGTCTGCGAGCCGTCACCGAACACGGTCAGGTTCTCGCCGCGCAGAGCCTGCGACAGGAATGCCGGCAGCACACGGCCGTCGTCGAGGCGCATGCGCGGGCCGTAGGTGTTGAAAATGCGAATGATGCGCGTTTCCAGGCCGTGGTGGTTGTGGTAGGCCATCGTGATGGCCTCCTGGAAGCGCTTGGCTTCGTCGTAGCAGCCGCGCGGGCCCACGGGGTTCACGTTGCCAAAGTACTCCTCCACCTGCGGGTGAATTTCGGGGTCGCCGTACACTTCCGAAGTGCTGGCAATGAGCATGCGGGCCCCTTTCACGCGGGCCAGGCCCAGCAGGTTGTGCGTGCCGAGCGAGCCCACCTTCAGGGTCTGAATCGGAATTTTGAGGTAGTCAATCGGCGAGGCCGGCGAGGCGAAGTGCAGGATGTAGTCGAGTTTGCCGGGCACGAACACAAACTTGCTCACGTCGGCCTGGTGAAACTCAAAGTCGGGCCGGCCAAACAGGTGCTCAATGTTCTGGAGCGAACCCGTAATCAGGTTGTCCATCGCAATCACGTGGTAGCCCTCTTTCAGAAACCGGTCGCAGAGGTGCGAGCCCAGAAAACCGGCTCCGCCGGTAATGAGGACGCGTTTTTTATCGTCGGAAGTATTGGTCATAATGCTTTATTAGAATGTCATGCTGAGCTAATCGAAGCATGACCGCCTTTATTAATTCAAAAATTAAGCGGGCTCCTGGTGGTCGGTTTTGATGCCGATGCAGTGGTAGGCGAAGCCCAGCTCGTTCAGTTCCTTGGCGTCGTAGATGTTGCGACCGTCGAAAATGACTTTCTGCTTCATCAGGCGGCTCACCACGGCGAAGTTGGGCACCCGGAATTCGGGCCATTCCGTCACTACGAGCAAGGCGTCGGCGTCAATCAGGGCGTCGAACTCGTCTTTGGCGTAGGTGATGGTGCTGCCCAGCGTGTGCTCGGCTTCCTTCATGGCCACGGGGTCGTAGGCCGTCACGGTGCAGCCGGCGGCCAGCAGCTTCTCGATGATAACCAGTGAGGGCGCCTCGCGCATGTCGTCGGTTTTCGGCTTGAACGACAGGCCCCAGAGGGCGACTTTCAGGCCTTTCAGGTTGCCGCCGAAGTGCTTGCTCACCTTGTTGAAAAGCACCGACTTCTGGTCGTCGTTCACGCTCTCCACCGCCTTCAGCACCTGCATGTTGTAGCCGTTTTCCTGGGCGGTTTTGATGAGGGCCTTCACGTCTTTTGGGAAGCAGGAGCCGCCGTAGCCAATGCCGGGGTAAATGAACTTGGTGCCGATGCGGGCATCGGAGCCAATGCCGCGGCGCACCATGTTCACATCGGCCCCCATGATTTCACACAGGTTGGCGATGTCGTTCATGAAGCTGATTTTGGTGGCCAGCATGGAGTTGGCCGCATATTTCGTCATTTCGGCCGACGGGATATCCATGAAGATAATCGGGTGGCCGTTCAGCAGGAAGGGCTTGTAGAGTTTGGTCATCACCTCCTCGGCACGCTCCGACGAAATGCCCACCACAATGCGGTCGGGCTTGAGGAAGTCGTCGATGGCGGCACCTTCCTTCAGGAATTCGGGGTTCGAAGCCACGTCGAAGTCAATGGTTTCGCCGCGCTTAGCTAGGGCTTTTTCAATCTCGGCGCGCACCTTGGCGGCCGTGCCCACGGGCACGGTGCTCTTGGTCACAATCACGCCGTAGCTGCTCATGTGCTCGCCAATGCCGCGGGCCACGGCCAGCACGTATTTCAGGTCGGCCGAGCCGTCTTCGCCGGGAGGCGTGCCCACCGCGATAAAGGCCACGTCGCAGCCCTTAATGGCTTCGCCCAGGTTGGTAGAGAAGTGCAGGCGGCCTTTCTCCACGTTGCGGGTCACCATTTCTTCGAGGCCGGGCTCGTAAATCGGCAAAATGCCTTTGTGCAGATTGTCAATCTTTTTCTGGTCGATGTCGATGCACGTGACGTCGATGCCTACTTCGGCGAAGCACGTACCCGTTACCAGACCGACGTAGCCGGTGCCTACTACTGCGATTTTCATGCGAATGGAATTGCGAAAGAATAATTCTGAAAGGAAACCAACTGCCTAGCGCGCCAGCCCGGAATCAGCTTTGATGTTGGGCCGGGCCTCGCCGGCCATATACTGCTTCCACCAGGTCTGGAACACGATGAGGCCCCAGATGCGGGCGTGCACGTCGCCGGGGCTGCGCGAAAACAATTGGGTTTTGAGCGCCCGAATGGCATCAACGTCGAAAATACCCTGGGCTTCGATGAACTCATCGCGCAGCAGGTCGTTTTCGATGAGGCTGCGCAGTTCGCCGCGCATCCACTTCAGCAGCGGCACTTCGAAGCCGTGCTTGGGGCGGTCGTAGAGCTCGGCGGGCAGCTCGGAGCGGAAGGCGTCCTGCACGATGCGCTTTTTCATGGTGGCATCGACCTTGCTGCTCACGGGCAGCGAGAAGGCGAAATTCACCACCTTGTAGTCGAGGAAAGGCGTGCGCACTTCCAGCGAGTTGGCCATGCTCATCAAATCGACCTTGGTGAGCATGTCGTAGGGCAGCACCAGCTTCATATCCGTGAGCAGCACCTCATTGAGGTCGCCGTCGGAATGCAGGTTTTCCAGAATGTCCTTGCGGCGCTTGGCGGCGGCTTTCTTGCCCACCTTACGGCGGCTTTCGGCGCTAAGCAGGCTGCTGGCATCGGCGGCCGAGGCGAAGCTGGCCCAGTCCCAGTACCGGTCTTTCACGCCGGCCGTCATGCCGCGCGAGAAGCGCTGGAGCTGGCGGATGCGGTTGCCGAAGAAGCCGTTGCGCGACTTGGGCAGCGCGTCCCACACGAAGCCCAGGGCCGTTACGGCCTCGGCCGCCACGCCGCCCTGGCGCACCTTAAACTCGCCCATGTGCTTGTTGTAGCCGCCAAACATCTCGTCGGCGCCGTCGCCGCTCAGGGCCACGGTTACTTTCTGACGGGTGCGCTGGCTGAGGATGTACACGGCCAGGGCCGAGGAGTCGGCAAACGGCTCATCCAAGTAATCCAGCATGCTGTGGATGTGCTCGTAGAGGTCGTCGTTCGTCAGCGAGAAAACCGTGTGGTTGGTCTTGTGGCGCTCGGCCACGAGGTTGGCGTACTTGGTCTCGTCGAAGAAGGGCTCGTCTTTGAAACCGATGCTGAACGTGTTGAGGTGCGGGGTGTGGCGGGCCGCCAACGCCGTTATGACGCTGGAGTCGATGCCGCCGCTGAGGAAGGCGCCGAGCGGCACGTCGGCCACGAGGCGGCGCTGCACGGCCCCATCCATCAGCTCGACCAGCTTTTTCTGCTGCTGCTCGTAGCTGAGCTTGTTTTTGGCGACCTTCTTGGGGTCGTAGGGAATCTTGTACCAAGCTTTGCCCACCACCTTGTTATCCTTGATATACAGGTAGTGGCCGGGCAACAGCTTCTTCACGCCCTTGAAAATGCTGGCCGGGCCGGGAATGTAGTTGAGCTGCAGGTACTGGCTCAGGGCCACGAAATCGAGCTTGCGGGGCACGCCCAGGGCCATCATCGACTTCATTTCCGAAGCGAAAAACAGCTTGTCTTCGTCGCGGTAAATCAGCAGGGGCTTTACGCCGAAACGGTCGCGGGCGATGAGCAGGGAGTTTTCTTCCTTGTCGTAAATCGCGAAGCCGAAAAAGCCGTTGAGCTTCTTGATAAAGCCGCGGCCTTCGGTGATATAGAGCTGAAGAATAACCTCCGTATCGGTTTGCGAATGAAACTTACAGCCGCGCTTGATGAGCTTCTCGCGCAGCTCGCGGTAGTTGAAGATTTCGCCGTTGAACACGATGGTGTAGCGGCCCGACTCGTCGGTCATCGGCTGGTTGCCGTCGGCCGAGAGGTCGAGGATGGCAAGGCGGCGGAAACCCAGCCCGCACTGGTCGTACACGTAGTGGCCCTCCGAATCAGGACCGCGGCGAATGATGGCGTCGGTCGACGCCTGCAGGTTGGCCAGCGACTGGCGACCCGTTTCGGTAAAGGCAAATACTCCGGTTATTCCACACATAGTCGCGGGCAAAAGTACGACCCCGCAACCTAAAGGTCCGCAGCGGGGTATTGTCTGAACCGCGGATTTATCGGATTCGTCGGATTAATCGGATTTCGGGGACGATTTTCCGGTTGAGTGCCCGGCCTGCCCGGCATCTGCTCCCGTACTTTTCTTTTCAAGCCCAATTCCCATGGACCTCAACGCACAATTTCAGGCCGCGGCCGATAAAGTAAACAACCTGCCCGGCGACCAGGCCGCCAAGCACATGACCGAACTCTACGGCCTCTACAAGCAGGCCACTGAGGGTGACGTGAACATGCAGCCCGGCGAAGTCGACCCCAATGCCGCCGACAAAGCCAGCGGCCCCAGCGGCCTCTCGCAGGCCCAGTGGGACTCGTGGAACCAGTTCAAGGGCGTGTCGGAAGAAGAAGCCAAGCGCCGCTACGTGGCCAAAACCAACGAAATCACCGGCGCCACCGGCACCGATACCAATGGCGGCGCGGCCGAAGCCGGCGCAGTGCCCACCGACGGCCTTACCGGCGCGCCCACCTCGGGCGACCACGGCGGGTTGAAAGGCGACATCAAAGCCGGCGCGCCTTACGGCGGCGAGGATAAGCTGAAGGGCCAGCAGGCGTAGCGCTTTGCTATCAATAGCTTAGTCAGTACCAGTAGCTTTCAGAAGCCGGTTTCCTTCGGGAGACTGGCTTTTTTGTTATTGGAAGACACAATCTTATGTCGCACAATGTGCTTGCGGGTGGGTTTAGAGGCGGTATCATTGCGGCCCGGCCAATGGGCCACTCCTCCCCTACTCCATTATTGTGTCGATGAACCGTCGTCTTTTTCTGAACCAGGGCACCCGTGTGGCCCTCACGGCCGCCCTGCTGCCCGCCGTGGCCTGCCAAACCACTCCCGACAAGGCCGCCGCGGATGCGCCGGCC
>NZ_BAAGZM010000025.1:0-17785 GCF_054778495.1 Hymenobacter agri | reverse complement strand
TGCAGCGCCAGGCCTTTGCCGGCATGCTCTGGAGCAAGCAGTTTTATTATTACGACGTGCCGCAGTGGCTGGCCGGCGACCCGGCCTTGCCGCCCACGCCGCCCGAGCGCCTATGCGGCCGCAACGGCACCGGCTGGATGCACCTCAACAACCAGCATATCATCTCGATGCCCGATACCTGGGAGTACCCCTGGTACGCGGCCTGGGACCTAGCCTTTCACTGCCTGCCGCTGGCCCGGCTCGACCCCGAGTTTGCCAAGGAGCAGCTGATGCTGCTGTGCCGCGACTGGTACATGCACCCCAACGGCCAGCTGCCCGCCTACGAGTGGAAGCTGAGCGACGTGAACCCGCCCGTGCACGCCTACGCCACTTGGCGCGTCTATAAAATCGACCAGAAAGCCCGCGGCGGCCACGGCGACGTACATTTTCTCGAAACCATCTTCCATCGCCTGCTCCTCAACTTCACGTGGTGGGTGAACCGCAAGGACCGCGACGGCCGCAACATCTTCGAAGGCGGTTTCCTGGGGCTCGATAACATCGGCGTGTTCGACCGCTCGGCCCCGCTGCCCTTCGGCGGCTACCTTGAGCAGGCCGACGGCACCGCCTGGGTGGCCATGTACGCGCTGAATATGATGCGCATCGCGCTGGAGCTAAGCAAAACCAACCCGGTGTACCAGGACCTGGCCAGCAAGTTCTTCGAGCACTTCCTCTACATCGCCGAGGCCATGACCAACGTGGGCAGCGAGCACATGGACCTCTGGGACGACGAAGACGAGTTCTATTACGACGCCCTGAACACGCCCGACCGCGGCCACGAGCTGCTGAAAGTGCGCAGCATGGTGGGCCTGATTCCGCTGTTCGCAGTGGAAGTGCTGGACGAAGACACGCTGGCCAGCGCTCCACAGTTTCTGGCTCGCATGAACTGGTTTCTGAATAACCGCCCGAAGCTGGCGGCACTGGTGAGCCGCTGGCAGGAGCCCGGCAAGGGTGCCCGCCACCTGCTGTCGCTGCTACGCGGCCACCGCATGAAACGCCTGCTGGTGCGCATGCTCGACGAGAACGAATTCCTCTCGCCCTACGGCGTGCGCAGCCTCTCGCGCTATCACCTGGCCCACCCATTCGTGTTTCGCGGCACCGAAACCCAGTTCACCGTCAACTACGAGCCGGCCGAGTCGCAAACCACGCTCTTCGGCGGCAACAGCAACTGGCGCGGCCCCGTCTGGATGCCCATGAACTTCCTGCTCATTGAGTCGCTCCAACGCTTCCACCACTATTACGGCGACGATTTCAAGGTCGAATACCCCACCAACTCGGGCCAGATGGTAACGCTGCTCGAAGTGGCCGACGCCCTCACTAGGCGCCTCACCCAACTCTTCCTGCGCGACTCTGCCACCGGTCGCCGCGCTTGCTTCGGCGACGACAAGCAACTGCAAACCGACCCCAACTTCCGCGACTACCTCTGGTTCCACGAGTACTTCCACGGCGACAACGGCCACGGCCTCGGCGCCAGCCATCAAACCGGCTGGACGGGCCTGATTGCCAAGCTGCTGCAGCCTCGGGCAGGGGAGTAGGGGTACTAGTATACAAAACACAGGCACGTCATGCTGAGCGTAGTCGAAGCATCTCTACCGCAGTAGTAAACCCAGTCGTTTGGATTGCGTTGCGCGGTAGAGATGCTTCGACTACGCTCAGCATGACATTCTTTTTATTCACTACTCACTACTCACTACTCACTACTCACCGACATGTCCATTCCCACTCCTTGGCTCGACGCTACCACGCCCATTCGCGACGGCATGGTGCACTGGCCCGATAATGCCTCCGTCCACGTCAAAAAAACGCTGAGCATCGCCACCGGCGCGGCCGCCAACGTCACCGAAGTATCGATGAGCGCCCACACCGGCACCCACGTTGATGCCCCGCTACACTTCACCGCCAACGCCGGCGATAGCACCACCATCGACCTGGGCCGCCTCATGGGCCCGGCCCGCGTCGTGGGCATCGCCGACCCGCGCAGCATTAGCCTAGCCGAAGTCGAAAAGCTCGAAATTGAGCCCGGCGCGCGTCTGCTATTTCGCACGCGTATTTCTGATGCGGAGTGGAGTACCATGCCCTTCCAGCCCGATTTTGTGGCGCTCGATGCCGACGCGGCCCGCCATCTGCGCGACCGCGGCGTGGTGTGCGTGGGCGTCGATTACCTGTCGGTAGGCAAGGCCGATACCCACC
Source organism: Hymenobacter agri (assembly GCF_054778495.1). Classification (NCBI taxonomy): domain Bacteria; kingdom Pseudomonadati; phylum Bacteroidota; class Cytophagia; order Cytophagales; family Hymenobacteraceae; genus Hymenobacter; species Hymenobacter agri. The sequence goes on along the minus strand of NZ_BAAGZM010000025.1, from coordinate 15,559 downwards.
ACACGCTGCTCGATGCAGGCATCTGCGTGATTGAAGGGCTGGCCCTGCAGCACATCGCGCCCGGCGAGTACGAAATGCTGTGCTTGCCGCTAAAAATTGTGGGTAGCGACGGCGCACCTGCCCGCGTGCTGCTACGGCCACTTTAGGTATCGGACGGATAACGATAAAATAATGCTAAGGCGCGGGCCGACATCATGTTGATGTTGGCCCGCGCCTTTTACATTACCATCCGAAATAAATATTTTATCGCTCCGCCTGAGTTGGTTGAAAAAAAAGTTGCTCGGAAACGATTGCGGCGTTGTGCCATATCCCGCAAAACCCTTAGCTTGCACCCCGCTTAACATTACGGTAACATGGAAGTTCAAACCTTGAAGTATCCGGCCCTGCGCAACTACGTAGCGGGCCAGTTGGTCGAAAGTGCCTCTACGCCCACAATGGACGTATTCAGCCCCCTTAGTGGGCAGTTGATTTCCACGTTGCCGCTCAGCAATGCCGCCGACCTCGACGCGGCCGTGCAGGCTGCCAAAGCCGCCTTCCCCTCGTGGTCGGCCACGCCGATTAAGGAGCGGGTGCAGATTTTCTACCGCTATAAAACGCTGCTGGAGCGCGACATGAAAGCGCTGGCCGAGCTGGTGCGCGAGGAAAACGGCAAAACCATGGACGAGGCCCGCGCCGAAGTCGAAAAAGCCATTGAGCTGACCGAGTTTGCCTGCTCCATGCCGCAGCTCATCCAGGGCGAATTTCTGGAAGTGAGCAAGGGCGTGGAAGCCCGCGCTGAGCGCAAGCCGCTGGGCGTGGTGGCTAGCATCGCCCCGTTCAACTTCCCCAACATGGTGCCCCACTGGACCATCCCGAACGCCATCGTGCTGGGCAACACCATGATTCTGAAACCCTCGGAACAAGTGCCGCTCAGTGCCGTGAAAATCGCCGAGCTGCTGAAAGAAGCCGGCCTGCCCGACGGCGTGCTCAACATCGTGAACGGCGACAAGGAAATCGTGGAAGCCATCTGCGACCACCCCGACATTCAGGCCGTGAGCTTCGTGGGCTCAACCAAAATTGCCAAAGTCGTCTACATCCGCGCCACCAGCAACCTCAAGCGTTGCGTGGCCCTCGGCGGTGCCAAAAACCACCTCATGGTACTGCCCGACGCGCACCCCGACATGACGGCCTCGAACGTGGCCGCCAGCATGAGCGGCTGCGCGGGCCAGCGCTGCATGGCCGGCTCCACCATGGTAGGCGTGGGTGCTGTGGATGGCATCGTGGCCAAAATTGTGGAAGAAGCCCGCAAGATTGTGGCCGGTCAGAACCTCGGCTCCGTCATCAGCAAGGAAGCCAAGGAGCGCATCGAACAGCACATCGCCGAGGCCGAAGCGGCCGGCGCCAAAGTCCTGCTCGATGGCCGCAACGCCGTGGTGCCCGGTCACGAAGACGGCTACTACGTGGGCGCCACCGTTATCGACCACGTGACGCCCGACATGCGCATCGCCCAGGAGGAAGTGTTCGGCCCGGTGCTCGCCATCATGCGCACCAATACCCTCGACGAGGCCTTGGCCATCGAAAACGCCAACCCCTACGGCAACGCCGCCGCCGTGTTCACCAGCAGTGGCAGCAGCGCCCGCTACGTGATGGACCACGCCAACGCCGGCATGATTGGCGTGAATATCGGCGTGCCCGTGCCCCGCGAACCCTTCTCCTTCGGCGGCTGGAACGAGTCAAAATTTGGTGCCTGCGACATCACGGGTAAGAGTTCGATTGAGTTCTGGACGCAGCTCAAGAAGACCACGACGAAGTGGAACCCCGAGTCGCGCGTGAACTGGATGAGCTAGTTCGCATCATGGCAGAAGTAGCGGTTGCTTCAAAAGCAGCGATTAAGATGCGAAAGGAAACAGCGGGATTTGTTGGAGCAATGATAGTAGCCGCAATTATTGCGCTCTTTTATTACCAGCATTCCAAAGTATTCAGTGTGAGCCCTGCCTTTCTGATTTGCCTTGTCCGCCGTGTCCTTCTGAAAATCGACATTATGTGCTTCCCATTTTCATTGGTGTTGAAGTAATTCTAATAGCGTTGTTTTTTGTCAGGCGAAGGCTGCTGAGTCGCAGCACGATTTTGCGCTGATTTCTCTCTTAAATTCAAGTAGTTCGTATTGTGGAAACCACCTTCGCCACCGACAAAGACCAAATCCTGCACGACAATCTCGACCACACGCTGTTCTCGTGGTCGAAGCAGACGGGCCTGAACCCCATCAACGCTGAGCGCGCCGAGGGCGTGTACGTGTACGACCGCGACGGCAAGCGCTACATCGATTTCTCGGCCCAGCTCATGAACGTGAACATCGGCCACGGCGACCAGCGCGTGACCGACGCCGTGGCCGCCCAGATGCGCGAGTTGAGCTACGTGTACCCCGGCATGATTACCAAGGCCCGCGGCGACCTCGGCAAGCGTCTGGCTGAAATCACGGCGCCCAACCTCACCAAGGCATTTTTCACGCTGGGCGGGGCCGAGGCCATCGAGAATGCCATCAAGCTGGCGCGGGTGTACACCGGCCGCCACAAGATTGTGTCGCTCTACCAGTCGTTTCACGGGGCCAGCTACGGCGCCATGAGCGTGGGCGGCGACCCGCGCAAGTTCGCCGTCGACTCGCAGGCCATGCCCGGCACGGTGCACGTCGAAAACCCCTATTTCTACCGCTGCCCCTGGCACTCCGAAACGCCCGAGCAGTGCGCCCAGCGCGCCGCCGACGCCATGGAGCGCATCATTGGCTACGAAAACCCCGGCAGCGTGGCCGCCATCATCATGGAAGGGGAGTCGGGCACGTCGGGCTGCATCAAGTACCCGCCCGGCTACTGGGCGCGGGTGCGCGAAATCTGCGACAAGCACGGCATCCTGCTCATCGCCGATGAAGTGATGTCGGGCTTCGGCCGCACCGGCAAGTGGTTCGGCTCCGACCACCACAACGTCAAAATCGACATCATGTGCATGGCCAAAGGCATCACCGCCGGCTACCTGCCGCTGGGCGCGGTGATGGTGGACGAGAAAATCGCCAAATCCTTCGACGACAAGCCGCTGCCGCTGGGCCTTACCTACTCGGCCCACCCGGTATCGTGCGCCGCCGCCGTGGCCGTGCTCGACATCTACGAGACCGATAACCTGCTCGAAAACACCGTGGAGATGGGTAAGTACATGGACCAGCAGGTGGCCCAGCTCATGCGCCACCACCCCAGCATCGGCGACTGGCGCAACACCGGCCTCTTCGGCTGCCTCGAGCTGGTGAAAAACCGCGACACCAAGGAGCCCATGGCCCCCTGGAACGCCACGCCCGCCCAGATGGACATCATGAACCAGGTCGCCGCCAAAATCCGCGAGCTGGGCATGTACACCTTCGTGCGCTGGAACTACATCTTCATTTGCCCCCCGCTGAGCATCACGAAAGACGAGATTGACGAAGGCCTGGCCATTATTTCGGAGGCCATCAGCATTGCGGATAAGTACGTGCATTAAATCTTGACCGTCATGCCGAGCGCAGCCGAGCCATCTCGCGTGTTTCATCGCGCTGCTTAGGAACTCTTAAAATGGCATTGTCCAGTCGAATAAAGCACGGTTTACTTTGGGTGGTTCTGGCTGTATTCGATGTTTTCGTCTACGTTGCGCTGGGAGTTGCTTTGATGAATTATGATGATAAACATGATGATTCTCAAAGCGACTATGGAAGCTGGGAAAGCATGACAGCTTTTGATAAATCGGCTTCTATCCTCATGACTGTCTGGAATGTAGTGAATGCGCTTGCATTGGTTTACCTCATTTATTCATCATTCAGGAAATTGAAGTCCCGAGCACAGTTGAGCAGTCGTTAATTCCGGTTTTATAGCCTGACCTCTAGCCATTACCCTTAATTTTTATGTCTATCCTCCTCAAAAACGGCCGCGTCGTCACCGCCGATTCGGACGCCGTCTGCGATATCCTGATTGAAGGCGAAACCATCGTGTCCATCGGCCGCAACTTGTCGGCCGAGGGGGCGGAGGTGATTGACTGCACCGGTAAAATGGTGATGCCCGGTGGCATCGACCCGCACGTGCACCTGGAGATGCCCTTCATGGGCACCTTCAGCTCCGACACCTACGAAACCGGCACCCGCGCCGCCCTGCACGGCGGCACCACCACCGTCATCGATTTCATCCTGCAGAAGCAGGGCAATTCGCTGCGCTCGGCCTTTGAGGAGTGGAGCGGGCGCGCCACCGGCAACGCCGTGGGCGACTACAGCTTCCACATGGCCGTGACCGATTTCAACCCCAGCACCAGGGAGGAAATCAAGGACATGGTGGCCGAGGGCATCACCTCCTTCAAAACCTTCATGGCCTACAAGGGCGCGCTCATGATTGACGACGCGCAGATGGTGGGCCTGATGCAGGAAGTGAAGAAGCACGGCGGCCTCGTAACGGCCCACGCCACCAACGGCGACATGATTGACACGCTCATTGCCCAGCACCGGGCCGCGGGCAAGCTCACGCCGCTCTACCACTACCTCTCGCAGCCCGAAGTGACGGAAGCCGAAGCCTCGGGCCGCTTCGCCGATATCGCCAACTACACGGGCGTGAACGCCTACATCGTGCACCTCACCTGCGAGGGCGCCCTCAACCAGGTGCGCCGCGCCACCGAGCGCAACCAGCGCGTACTGGTCGAAACCTGCATTCAGTACCTCGTGCTCGATGCCTCGCTGTACGAGGACGAGGCCAACGGCGCGAAGTGGGTGATGTCGCCGCCGCTGCGCGAGAAGAAGGACCAGGCCACGCTCTGGGCCGGTATCAACCAGGGCCTGGTGAACGTGGTGGGCACCGACCACTGCCCCTTTATGTGGGAGCAGAAGCTGCTGGGCAAGGACGACTTCTCGAAAATCCCGAACGGCCACCCCGCCATTGAGCACCGCATGGAATTGCTGTTTTCGGAGGGCGTAAACACCGGCAAAATCACCCCGCAGAAATTCGTGGAAGTGACCAGCACCAATGCCGCCAAAATCTTCGGCATGTTCCCGCGCAAAGGCACCATCAGCATCGGCGCCGACGCGGATTTGGTTATCCTTGACCCGCAAAAGAAGCACACCATCTCGGCCAGCACCCACCACATGAACTGCGACTACTCCGGCTACGAAGGCTGGGAAGTAACGGGCAAAATCGACACCGTGCTGCTCCGCGGCCAGGTAGCCGTCGACGCCGGCGAAACCAAAGTTTCAAAAGGCTACGGCCAGTTCATCAGGCGCGGCAAAACGAATATGTAGAACGTCATTCCGAGCGCAGCGCAGCGAAGCCGAGGAATCTCGCGTGTGGTAGTAATCAATTCGTTGCAACGTTCATAATTAGTGGAAGCACGCGAGATGCTTCGGCTGCGCTCAGCATGACGTGCTGTTGTGCTGACCTTCAAACTCAACTGTACAACTCAACCCCACCTAACACTCCAATGCCCAGAATTATCAAATCCGGCCTCATTCAGATGAGCCTGCCCATGACCGAAGGCGAAGGCACCATCGAGGAAATCATGCAGGCCATGGAGGCCAAGCACATCCCGCTAATTGAAGAAGCCGGCCGCCAGGGCGTGCAGATTCTCTGCCTGCAGGAAATCTTCAACACCCCGTACTTCTGCCCCGGCCAGGACAAAAACTGGTACGCCTCGGCCGAGCCCGTGCCCGGCCCGACGACCGACCGCATGGCCGAGTACGCCAAGAAGTACAACATGGTCATCATCGTGCCGGTGTACGAGCGCGAGCAGGCCGGCTTCCTCTACAACACCGCCGCCGTGATTGACGCCGACGGCACCTACCTCGGCAAGTACCGCAAAAACCACATTCCCCACACCACCGGCTTCTGGGAGAAGTTCTTCTTCAAGCCCGGCAACCTAGGCTACCCGGTGTTTCAGACCAAGTACGCCAAAGTGGGCGTGTACATCTGCTACGACCGGCACTTCCCCGACGGCGCCCGCATCCTGGGCCTGAACGGGGCCGAAATCGTGTACAACCCCTCGGCCACTGTCGCCGGCCTCTCGCAGTACCTCTGGAAGCTGGAGCAGCCCGCGCACGCGGCGGCCAACGGCTACTTCATGGGCTGCATCAACCGCGTGGGCGAGGAGAAGCCCTGGAACCTGGGCCGCTTCTATGGCACCAGCTACTTCGTGGACCCGCGCGGCCAAATCATCGCCGAAGCCGACGAGTACAAGGACGAGCTGCTCATCGCCGAGTTCGACCTCGACATGATTGACGAGGTACGCAACACCTGGCAGTTCTTCCGCGACCGCCGCCCCGAGACGTACGAGAAGCTGGTGGAATTGTAGGCGGTTGCTGACATCAGAACGGTCATGCTGAGCGCAGTCGAAGCATCTCGCGTACCGAAGTAATTCAACCGTGCAACGACGCACGCGAGATGCCTTGGAGGCGCTCGGCATGACGTTCTAACTCATTTTATTAATTCGAAATCCCCGCCTATTTATGGCCGAATTTTCTACACCCACCACCGAGCAGGAATTCGCGGAGAATTTCGCGCAATTGAAGCCGGTGATGAACCGCACCGAGGCGCTGTACGAAAGCTCCCGCTGCCTGTTTTGCTTCGATGCGCCGTGTATAAAAGCGTGCCCGTCGGGGATTGATATTCCGCAGTTTATTCGCCAAATAAATTCGGGCAACGACACCGGCGCGGCGCGCACTATTTACGAGGCCAATTATTTCGGCAATGCCTGCGGCAAAGTGTGTCCTACCGAGGTGCTGTGCGAAGGTTCCTGCGTGTACAACTTGCAGGAAGTGAAGCCAATTGAAATTGGCCGCCTGCAGAGTTACGCTACCACGAAGGTGATTAAGAGCGGCGAAAAGCTGTTTGGTCCCGGAGAGGATAATGGCAAGAAAGTAGCCGTAATTGGTGCCGGTCCGGCCGGTATTTCGGCGGCTTGCGAGCTGCGGGCACTGGGCTACGCAGTTGACGTTTTCGAGGCCAAAGCGCAGCCTTCCGGGCTGACAGTTTATGGGGTAGCGCCGTACAAAATTACCAACGAGGAAACGCTGGCAGAGATGGCTTATTTGCAGGCGCAATTCGGCTACAACGTGCATTTTAATTCCGCCATTTCTTCGCGCAACGAATTGGAGAAACTGGAGGAGAAATACGACGCTATTTTCCTCGGTATTGGCCTGGGCCGAACCAGTGAATTAGGCTTGCCTGGGGAGGATAAAATCAATTGCACCGGAGCAGTAGAATTCATTGCCGAATTGCGGCAGCATCACCACGAAGTGGCGGTGGGCCGCAAGGTCATCGTGCTCGGTGGCGGCAACACGGCCATGGACGCGGCCTCCGAATCGTCGCGCCTCGGGGCCGAAACTGTTATTCTGGCTTACCGCCGCGCCAAAGAGAAAATGGGCGCTTACGAATTCGAGTACGACCTGGCCAAAGGGGTGGGAGTGAAGGGCTTATTCAACGTAGCACCGGTGGAAATTACCGGCAACGGCTACGTGGCGGGCGTGAAATTCATTCGTACTGAAGTGAAAGATGGCCGCGTGCAGGAAATTGCCGGCTCCGAATTCGTGGAGCCCTGCGACATGGTAATTAAAGCTACGGGGCAGGCTAAGCAGACGGAGTTTCTGAATTTAATTCCGGGCCTGAAACTGGATGGCAAGGGTCGTATCATAGCTAATGCGCATACTGGCCAGACGTCGAACCCGAAATATTTTGCTTCCGGCGATGCCTGGAACGGTGGGGCTGAAGTGGTGAACGCGGCGGCCGAGGCTAAACTCACGGCGCGTGGTATTCACGCGTATTTGAGCAAGTAGCGCGGATTTTTAGTCCGCGAGTTGAGCCATCTCTTTTAATTCGTTTTCATTCGCGGACTGAAAGTCCGCGCCACTGATATGCCTGATTTATCCATTGATTTCGCCGGCATTAAATCGCCGAACCCGTTCTGGCTGGCTTCGGCCCCGCCCACCAATTCCGGCTACCAGGTGATGAAAGCCTTCGACGCCGGCTGGGGCGGCGCGGTGTGGAAGACGCTGGGCGTGCCCGTCGTCAACGTTTCCAGCCGCTACGGCGGCGTGAACTACCGCGACAAGCGCATGGTCGGCTTCAATAACATCGAGCTGATTTCGGACCGGCCGCTCTCGCACAACCTGCGCGAGATTGAGGAAGTGAAAAAGCGCTTCCCCAACCACGCCGTTATTGCCTCGCTTATGGTGCAGAGCCGGCAGGAGTGGCACGACATCGTGCGCGCCTCGCAGGATGCCGGCGCCGACGGCTTCGAGCTGAACTTTGGCTGCCCGCACGGCATGTGCGAGCGGGGCATGGGCTCGGCGGTAGGGCAGGAGCCTAAAGTGCTGCAAATGATAGTGGAATGGGTGATGGAAGTGGCCCAGAAGCCCGTCATCGTGAAGCTCACGCCCAACATCTCCGACATCACCGAGCCGGCCTTGGCCGCCAGGCGCGGTGGGGCCGATGCCATCTCGCTCATCAATACGATTCAGAGCATCGTGGGCGTCGATTTGGACAAGTACGCGCCGTACCCGATTGTGGACGGCAAGGGCACCAACGGCGGCTACTGCGGCCCAGCCGTGAAGCCCATTGCCCTGAACATGGTGAAAAACTGCGCCCAGCACCCGGATATCAAGTTGCCCATTTCGGGCATCGGCGGTATTGAGAATTGGCGCGACGCGGTGGAGCATATCCTGCTGGGTGCCAGCTCGGTGCAGGTGTGCACGGCGGCCATGCACTTCGGCTTCGGCATCATCCGGGAGATGACGGCCGGGCTGGAGCAGTACATGGTGGAGAAGGGCTTCAATACCATCTACGACTTCGTGGGCAAGGCCCTGCCCAACGTGCTGCACTGGGAAGACCTGAACATGAAGTATAAGGTGACGGCCAACATCAACGAGGACAAGTGCATCGGCTGCCAGCTGTGCTACACGGCCTGCGAAGACGGCGCCCACCAGGCCATCAAGCTCAACGCCGGCACCCGCGTGCCCGAAATCATCGAGGAAAACTGCGTGGGCTGCAACCTGTGTTCGCTGGTGTGCCCCGTGGAGCAGTGCATCACGATGGAACAAACCGACCCCGGCACCGAGCACCTTACCTGGAAGGAGCGCACCGCCGCTGGCACCGCGCCCACCGAGTTTGAGGACGAAAAAGCTGGTGGGCGCCACCATTGGGTGCCCGAGCCCAGCGCCGCTCTCGGCAAGGAGCGCCACAAAACCCTGCCCGGCAAAGCGCGCGTCATCAACGGCGAAACGGAGGTGCCGGCCGAGGCTTAAGCAAAGCCCGGAGCATTTCTGTTGCTGCTGATTGAGCCCCTTCGGTGCCTACCGGAGGGGCTTTCGTGTGTAGTGGCAAGGCTGGAAATTTTGCCTAACTTGTTGGCCGTAAACAACTGTTTAATGTCAATGAAACAATTGCTACGCTTGCTGCTGCCCGGGTTGCTGCTGTCGACAGCAGTTTGCGCGCAATCGAACCCGGCCATTTGGTGCCCGCCGGGGGCCACCTGGACCTACGGCTACGCGCTATTTTCGGAGCGTGGGACGGTTACTGTACGGTACGCGCGCGACACGACAATGGCCGGACTGCCGGCGCAGGTGCTCACGCGGCAATTGAGCACGGTCGTTTACCCAGGGCCAACGCCCGTAGTCAACAGAGCTTTGCCGCTGGTCATAACCCGAGTGGTGGCCAGCCGAGTAGAAGTATGGGCCAACGGGCAGTTTTACACCTTGTACGATTTTGCGGCCCTGCCCAGCAGCTCTTGGCCAACCCCGCTGGTGATTCCAAGCGGGCCCTGCCCGCCGGCAATCGGCGTCAGTCAGGTCGTGGTCGACAGCGTGGGCACGCGCCTCTTGGCTGGGCGGACCCTGCGGTGGTTTCGGGCCCACATTGCTAATCCAAATGCAGGCACACATGGGTATTGGGCTGGACGGATTTATGAGCAATTGGGCAGTCTGAACTACCTGCAACCGCAATCGGGCGGCTGCCCATACACCGACCCCGGCGACATGGGTCCATTCCAAAGCTTCCGCGCAATGGGCTGGCCTGCCATTGGCTACAACGTCAGCACGGGTACGCTGCTGGGCAGTACCCCGGCCCGCGCCGAAGCCGCTGGCTTTACCGTACACCCCAGTCCCTCGGCCGGGGCCTGCTGGCTGACGGTAGCGCTGCCGTCCGGCACTGTTGCGGCCGGGCAGTTGAGCCTGCTGGACCTGGCCGGCCGCACCGTGCGGCAACAGCCAATCGGCAACGGCCAACTCGATGTGCGCGGCCTGCAAGCCGGCATTTACGTGGCGCGGCTGAGCGGGCCCGGAATGGCCTCGCTTTTCCGGCGCGTGGTGCTCGAATAATTGCCCGCCGTGCAACTGATTGTGGTTCGTAATTTGTTGAGTGCGTATAACAACATCATCCGTTAATCGACGTGCTTCGGCCGCCAGCTTCCATGAAAACGAAACCCTTGATTTTTGCTTTAGGCCTTTGCCTGCTGCTGCTCAGCGGGTGCGTGGCTTCGGTCGGTACGGGCTACGGGTATTATCCTCCGGCCCGTCCTTACTACGGCTATGCTCGGCCTTACTATGCTCCCCGTCCGGTTATTGTAGTGCCTGAGCGGGGTTATTACCGTGGCGGTGGCTACCACGGCGGTGGGTACTACCGGGGCGGCGGTGGCTACGGAGGCGGTGGTGGCCGTGGCCACCACGGACGCGACTAACTCAACTGTTCCATTCGGCAGGCAAGGGCTGTCCACGTAAGTGGGCAGCCCTTTTTCATGGCCCGATGAGCTGGCTCGGATGGTATGGATTTTGGGGGCCGGCCGGCCAACCGGCAGGCGGATACTTTCTTTGGCAGATTGTTCGTCCTTTTCCTTTCCATGACCGAGTTTTTACGCCGCCTGCCCGCTTCGGCGCTGCCTTATTCCCTCAAGATTCTGCTGCTGGGCCTGCCCCTAGCTGGCCGGGCGCAGGGTTACGCCGAAGGAATAAGCCTGAGCTACGAACGGTTGCCGCTGCAATTGAAAACCCCGGAGCGACCTGTTTTTCATGCCGATGTGTACCGGGCCAATGTCATTGTGCCCGCAGCCCAGGCCGCCGATAGTAGCCGCAGCCTCCTGGCCGGCGTCGGATTGGAGGTGCTGCGTTTTACTGGCAGCCGGCCGGGCCTGGAGGTAGGCGCGGTGTACGGCATATTACCCATTGTGGGCTACCGGCAGCGGCTGAGCCCGCGGCTGGAGCTCACGGCCCTGGCCCTGCCCGCCCTGAACTCGGACCTGCGCGACGTGCGCGGGGAAGACCTCACCTGGGGTGGCGTGGTGCGCGCCGCGTATCGCACTAATCCGCGCCGGACTTACCGCCTCACGGTGGGCTACCGGCAGCAATTCTACGGCCCGCAGTACGTGTTGCTACTGGGCCTCGACTGGCAGTTGGGCACTCGGTGGCGGGCTTTCGGCGACCTGCCCACGAGCTTCACCCTGAGCTATGCTGCCCAGCCTCGTTTTAACGTGGGCTTCAACCTGATTGGCATTAACACCGCCTACCGCTTGCAGTTCGCCGACCGGTATCTGCAATATCAGCAGGGCCACTACGGTTTATTTGCGGAGAAGTACCTAACCGGCCACTGGGTATTGCGGGCTACGCTGGCTTATGCCCTGACGCGGCGTATTGAGCTGTACGAACGTAACCAGCAGTGGCCCGCTACGCTCGATTACATCGGGTTGGGCACTGCACCTGTGCCTGCCAGCCCAGCCGTCGAAAAAGGTGGTGCTTTCAAGGTAGGATTAAGCTACCGAGTTTCTGCCAAATAACATATTCGGGGTGTACAAACGTTTCGATGGTATGAAATATGATTATTTTAACAATTGATTTTGCTTGTAAATTTACAAGTTGCTTCCGTCTGTGGCTTTGATTTCCAAATTTGGGAATTTATTGCTCATCTTGCACTTGCATTCTAAACGGACTATCGGCATTGTAGCCTGCGGTAAATAAGCGAGTATGGCTTGCAATCAGACTATCGGTGCTTTTGATTATGTCCAACTCTTGGACATTACTTCGTGTTAATCCCGATATGAGAGACGTTCGACCTGAAATCCTACCGATTTGCCGAAAATTGTGAAGAACTAGTTAGGGCCTGCATAATTTTAACTTTTCCTATATGGTAAGTTAAATTAATTTCATGCGTAAACTCTACTCAGCGTTGATGATGGCTGCTCTGGCTCCGGCCGCAGCCACTGCTGCCCCCCGAAGTACACCGGCCCCTCGCCACGCCTCTGCCAAAAGTGCGAAAGCCAACAAGCTGCGCAAAGCCACCGACCCCAACGGCAGCCACATCGGCGGCACCATTCTTACCAATGCGGGCGACCCGCTACCTGGTGCAACAGTCTTTATCAAAGGTACTTACGTAGGTACCAGCACTAACCAGGAAGGCCATTTCGACCTGAACGGCTCGTTTGCCAACGGTCCGGTGGAGTTGCTCGTGTCGTACGTGGGCTTCGAAACTCAGACGGTAGTACTGCAAAAGCCCGACGACCAACTGAGTGTGTCGCTGGTGCCGAGCGCCACGCTGCTGAGCGAAACCGTGGTGTCGGCCTCGCGCGTGGAGGAAAACATCATGCGCGCGCCGGTGACGATTGATAAGGTGTCGGCCAAGCAGGTCGAGCGCATCAGCACGCCGGAAGTACTGGCGGGCCTGGGCAACTTGGCTGGCATAGATGTGAACTCAGCCTCGATGCTGTTTACCAGCGTCAGCACCCGCGGTTTCAACACGGCCAAATCGGAGCGCGTGATTCAGCTCGTGGATTACATGGACACGGCGCTGCCCTCACTGAACCTGAGCCCGGGCAACATGGTCGGCATTCCGGAACTCGACATGGAAAGCATTGAGATTGTGCACGGTCCGGCTTCGGCCCTGTACGGCTCGAACGCGCTGAGCGGCGTGGTGCTCTTCAACTCGAAAGACCCGTTTGTATACGAGGGCCTGAGCGTGCGCCTGCGCGGCGGTCAGCGCAGCCTGCTCGACGGGCAGGTGCGCTACGCCCACAAGATTACAGACAAGCTGGCTTTCAAGGTAAACGCCAGCATTTTCAAGGCTAACGACTGGATTGCCAATAATTTCGCAGCCCAAACCACGTCGACCAACCCCGCCGGCTCGCCGCTGGGCTACGATGCCGTGAACCGCTACGGCGAGCTGGATTATACTTTCATGCCCTCGCCCTACGCGCCCACCACCAACCCCGAGCTGTACGGCAAGCGCGTGTACATGCCCGGCTACACCGAGCGCGAGCTGGTGGCCGGCGACACCATCACCCGCTCGTACCGGGTGCAGGGCGCCGTGTCGTACCTGTTCACCAACGACCTGAAGCTGACTCTGGAAGCCAAGCGCGGCGTAGGCACGTCGACCTACCAAAACCTGAGCCGCTTCCGCATCAAGAACTTGGGCACCGACCAGTACCGCCTCGAGTTGAAAAGCTCGAAGGGTTTTATCCGGGCTTATACTACTGAGGACTTTACGGGTAGCAGCTACGAGCTGACGCAGCTGAGCGCCAAGCTGCTGCAAGCGAAAGTGAACCCGGCTAACCCGCAGTCGCCAACGTACGCGCAGCAGTATTTCGGTACTTACAACGCTGCGTACACCTACGCCCGCCAGGCGGGGAAGCAGTCGGTTGAGATGGCACTGGCTTCGGCGCAGGCGGCGGCCAACGCGACCGTGCCCGTGGCCGGCAGTGAAACCTTCAACACCCTGCGCAACCAGATTGCCCAGGACAACAACCCCGGCACCGGCGCCGGCCAGCACTTCAACTCGCGCCTGAGCGACGTGAGCGCCCAACGCAGCTTCGAGCTGGGCAGCCCCAAAACCGGCCTCATTGTGGGCGCGGCCTACCGGCGCTACATGCTGGGCTCGGGCGGCGTGCTGTTTGCCGATACCGACGGTAGCCGCATTCCCAACTACGAGTACGGCGCGTATGCTCAGATTACGCACGCCATGCTCGACGACCACCTGAAGCTGGCTCTGGCCGGCCGGGGCGACTTCTTCAAGAACTTCAACCCCTCGTTCTCGCCGCGCGTGGCGGCCGTGTACTCGCTGGGCGCCCGCAACCAGCACAACTTCCGCGCGAGCTACGGCCAGGCTTTCCGCAGCCCGTCGCAAACCGACCAGTACCTGCGCTCCGACGTGGGCTCGTTCATCCTGCTCGGCAACGTGGGCAATGGCTACAAGGGCTACGCTTTCACCGACGCGCAGGGCCGGGCCTACAACCCCTACGACCCCACGATGAAGCTGAAAGATTTCGAAATCAGCATCGACAAGCTGCGCCTGGAGCGCGTGAACACGATTGAAGTGGGCTACAAAGGCGCGATTCTGCCCAATGTGTACGTCGACGCCAGCTACTTCAACAGCCGCTACAACGACTTCATCGGCGGCACGGCCTTCGTGGGCAACGTGAACGGCAGCCGCCCCACCGAGGCGCAGGTATTCACGGCCGCCACCACGCCCGCGGGCTTCAGCACGCCCGATGCCCGCATCATCTTCGTGTCGCAGAACAACGACCAGGTGGTGCGCACGCACGGCGCTACGTTTGCCCTCACCTATTACCTGAACAAGGGCCTGAACCTGACCGGCAACTATTCGCTGAACGTGCTCGACCGCAGCAACCTGCCCGCTGGCTTCCGCACCTACTTCAACACGCCCAAGCACAAGTACAACCTGGGCGCCAACGGCACGGTGGCCAAAAACCTGAACTACTCGGTGAACTACCGCTGGATTCAGGGCCATCAGCAAGAGATGCCTTTCGCTGCCGGCGAAATCCAGACTTACCACACCACCGATGCCTACGTGGGCTACACCATTCCCAAACTGGCCTCGACGGTGCAGTTGGGCGGCTCGAACATCTTCAACGAAACCAACATTCAAATTATCGGAGGCCCGCAAATTGGTCGTCTGATTTACTTGGGCCTGCTGGTTGATGTAAAGTAATTCGTGTAGTACAATGCAACAAAAAGGCCTCCGTCGTCAACGGAGGCCTTTTTTGTCATTCCGACGCAGGAGGAATCTGGGAAATACGTTGGCTCAGATTCCTCTTGTGTCGGAAGGAGCACTATGAAACTACCAGCGGCACCGGCGCCGAATGCACCGTGCCGGCCCGCTCGCGCAAGGGTCGCCCGTTGCGCTGGTGCCGTCGGGCCTGAATCTCGGCCACGATGGCAAGGGCAATTTCTTCGGGTGTTTCGCTTCCTAAATCCAGCCCAATAGGGCTGTGCAGGCGGTTTTGTAGCACGTCGGCGGTTTCGGTGTCTGATAATTCCAGCTCTTCCAGCAGGCGGCCGGCTTTGGCGCGCGGGCCCAGCAGGCCGATGTAAGGTGCGGCCGTGGGCAGCAAGGTTTGGAGCGCGGCTAGGTCGTAGGCGTAATTGTGGCTGAGCAGCACGTGGTAGGCGCCGGCATCCGGTACCTGGGTTTCCAGCTCGCGCACCGGCACAATGCGCACCTCGGCGGCCTCCGGGAAGCGGGCCGCGGTGGCCAGATTAGGCCGGCCATCGACTACCGTAATGTGCCAGCCGAGCGAGGCGGCGAGGTGCACCAGCGGCTGC
>NZ_BAAGZM010000024.1:0-17874 GCF_054778495.1 Hymenobacter agri | reverse complement strand
GCCGGTGTGCGAGCCCGCCCCCAAATCCGTGACGCTGATGCTGGCGGGGCTGGCCAGCAGCAGCCGCCGCCGCTCCTCAATGGCCGCGTAGGCGCGGTAGGGGCCAGTATGCTGCACCACCGAGGTATACAGCCCGAACACAAACGGCGAGTGGAGCCCATGGGCGTTGCCCGAGCGCAGCCAGAAGCGGAGGTAAGCGAGAAGTTGGTGCATAGTTGCTGGTGCTTGGTGCTTGGCAATACGCATTGGCCGATGAGCGCCAAGCGCCAAAACCCGACCAACGCGCGCCCGATGCCAAGCACAAAGCTAGTTCATTCGGAACGGCACCATGAGTGTGAACTCCGGAATCTCCACTTCGAACTGCTGGCCGCTGGCCAGACGCTCCATCAGGTAGGTGCCGCGCATCTTGCCCACGCCCGATTTCAGGTTGCAGCCGCTCACGTACTGGTGCGCCTCACCGGGTTCCAGCACGGGCTGGCGGCCTACCACGCCCTCGCCCTCTACCTCGCGCACCACGCTGTTGGCGTCGTGAATGTGCCAGTGCCGCCGCAACAGCTTCACGGTGAACTCGCTATTGTTTCGAATCTCGATGCGGTAGGCAAACACAAAATGCTCCTGGCCGGGGCTGGAGTAATCGGGCAGGTAGTTGGTCGTAACCGAAACGGTGACGCCTTGCGTAGTGATGGTGGGCATAGTCGGCAAAGCTAAAGCAGCTGCGGGCGTAACAGTCGCCCGCGATAATTGGTTTTACGCAACTGCGGCTCCCGAACGCCACTTTTGCCCGTTTATTTTCCCGCAGACTCCTATGGTAAAGATAGCCGAAAGCTGGCGGCCCGTGCTGGCCGATGAGTTCGAAAAGCCGTATTTTCAAAAGCTGATTGCCTTTGTGAAAGGCGAATACGCCACCGCCACGGTCTACCCGGCCGGCCCCCAGATTTTCCATGCCTTCGACGCCACGCCCTTCGATAAGGTCAAAGTCGTCATCCTCGGCCAAGACCCCTACCACGGCCGTAATCAGGCGCACGGCCTCTCGTTCTCGGTGCAGGACGGCCAGCGCACGCCGCCGTCGCTGGTCAACATCTTCAAGGAGTTGCAGTCCGACATTCCCGGTACGCCCGCACCTCCCAACGGCAACCTCGACCGCTGGGCCCAGCAGGGCGTGCTGCTGCTCAACGCCACCCTCACGGTGCGCGCCGGCGAGCCCGCCTCACACCAGAAGCGTGGCTGGGAGGAATTTACCGACGCCGTTATCCGCAAAGTTTCCAACGAGCGGCCGCACGTCGTCTTCATCCTCTGGGGCGCCTATGCCGGCAAGAAATCGGAGTTGATTGATGAGCGCAAGCACCTCGTCATCAAATCGGTGCATCCGTCGCCCTTCGCGGCCGACAAAGGCTTTTTCGGCAGCAAGCCCTTCAGCAAAGCCAACGCCTGGCTGGTGGAGAAAGGCATGACGCCGGTGAAGTGGTAGGTATCAGTTAAGCATTAAGAGTGAGGGGTTAAGAGTTGGCAGAACGTCAACTCTTAACCCCTCACTCTTAATGCTTAACTCAACTTAGTGGATGATGTTGAACAAGCGGCTCCAGCGGATTTTGTGCCAGAAGTCGGCGTTGGGGTCCATCGAAAGCCAGATGAGGACGGCTTTGCCCACCACGTGGTCTTCGGGTACGAAGCCCCAGAAGCGGGAGTCTTCCGAGTTGTGGCGGTTGTCGCCCATCATCATGTAGTAGTTCTGCTTGATGGTGTAGCTGGTCAGCGGCTTGCCGTTCTGGTAAATCATGCCGTCTTGCCAGGTGACGCCGGTGTTGTGCTCGTAGTGCGCCACAATCTTGTAGTAGATGGCGGCATTGGCGGGCGAGAGCGTGATGGTCTGGCCCTTTTTGGGAATGGGCAGCGGGCCGTAGTTGTCGAGGTTCCAGTTGCGCGGGGTGGCGCTCATGGCCGCCGACACGTGGAAGTCGGCCACATCGGGAAAGAGCTGCACCTGGGGCTGCAGCACGGTCATGGCCTTCACGTAGGGCTGCTTCTTGAAGTAGTCGGCCGTGGCCTGCGTGCAGCTGATTTGGTAGCCGTAGGAACCGGGCGTGGGGCCGGGTACGGCTTGCGGCAGCCCGCCGGGCGCGTCGTAGTCGACTACGCCCTGGCTGCGCAGGGCGGCCAATACCTCATCGTTCGGGCTATCCACCTGCATAAAATAGGTGGTTTGCAGGCCGGGGGGAGTTTCGCCAGGCTTACTATTCAGGAACACCTTGCCATCGCGGATTTCGAGGGTGTCGCCGGCTACGGCCACGCAGCGCTTGATGTAGTTGGTGCGTAGGTCGGCCGGATACTGGCTTTCGTGCGGCACGTGAAAAACCACCACGTCGTTGCGCTTGATTTCCGAGAAACCCGGCAGCCGGTAGGTGGGCAGTTGGATGAGGTCGGAGTAGCTTTTCAGGCCCGTGCCCCAGATGGTCTGGTGCGTGAGGGGCACCTGCAGGGGCGTTTGGGGCGTGATGGGGCCGTAGTGCAACTTGCTCACAAACAGATAGTCGCCCACCAGCAGCGAGGCCTCCATGCTGGGCGAAGGAATGGTGTAGGCCTCAAACGTGGCCCAGCGGATGAGCGTGGCCGCCACGATGGCGAAAATCAGCGAATCGGCCCACTCGCGCGACTTGGTTTTGGGCGGCTGCGGCGGGGCGGTGGGGTCGGTTTTGAACAAGGGCATGAGGAAAGCAAGCTTGGGGCTAGCAAATTAGTTCAGCAAAGAAACGCATTGGGAGTTTCTGGTTTGTAGTTGCTGGTTTCTGGTTATCGTCCCGAACTAGAAACGAGCAACCAGAAACGAGCAACTACAGCCCCAGCAGCTCTTTCATGCCGAACACGCCGGGGCGGCCGGGCAGCCACTCGGCCGCCAGCAAGGCACCCAGCGCGAAGCCTTCGCGGCTGTGCGCGGCGTGGCTCAGCTCCAGCGTATCCACGTCGGAGGTATAGGTAACGATGTGCGTGCCCACGGCGTCGCCGGTGCGCTCGCTGATGACGGCCAGCTCCGAAGGCGCTTCGGCCGGGGCGTTGCGCCAGCTGGTTTTGGCCGGAAAATGCCGCAGAATACCTTCGGCGGCCGTGAGGGCGGTGCCGCTGGGCTGGTCGATTTTCTGGGTGTGGTGGATTTCGCGCATGGCCACATCGTAGCCGCCAAACTGGGCCATTTTGGCCGCGATGTACTCGTTGAAGTGAAAGAACAGGTTTACGCCCACGCTATAGTTGGAGGCGTAAAACAAGCTGCCGTTCAGCTCATTGGTCAAGGCCGTGGCTTCTTCAAAATGATGCAGCCAGCCGGTGCTGCCGCACACCACCGGAATGCCCTGGCGCAGGCAGGCCTGCACATTACCAAAGGCCGAGTCGGGGTGCGTGAACTCAATGGCCACATCGACGGTGGCAGGCGTGAAGTCGGTGATTTGGGCGGGCGAAGCGTGCAGGTCGACAACGCCCGCGATGGTGTGCCCGCGCTGGGCGGCCAGAGCGGCGATAGTGCGGCCCATTTTGCCGTAGCCGATAAGGAGAATGTTCATTTGGGAGGTGGTAGTCCGTATCAAGTAGTCAGTAATCAGATGAAAAGGTCGCCGAAATAATGAGTGTCTGGCGACTGACTACTCACTACTGATTACCAAGTAATCACGCTACTTCACCCGCAGGGCAAACAGCACCCCGGGGTTGGTGGGCAGCGCGCCGGGCTGGCCGGGGGTGGGCAACAGTTGCGGCTGCCAGTGCAGGCTCAGGTCGTTGCTCACGTCGAAGTCCTGCAGGTGAGCATCTACCAAGGCGTCTACAATCTGCAGGCTGTAGGCAATGCCGATGTAGAGGTAGAAAATGTCGCGGTAGCCGCGGTAAAACACGATACCCCGGTTCAGGCCGTCTACGGTCAGAGCGTAGCGGGCCTGGGGGCCCAAGTCTGCATCGCCGATACGGTAAAATGTGCCATCGGCCCGGGTCTGGTTCTGAGTTACGCGGTTATATGCCCGGGCATACTGCGTATATCGCTGCTGATAAAAGACTTCGCCAGCAATGGTGCCACCCACCGCGCCAAATACTAATGGCAGCTTCCACCACCGGTGGTTGTAAATCTGGCCTGCGCCGGGCAGTAGGGCGGCAAGCAGCGCCGCCTTGCCGGGCCGTGTGAGGCGAATACCCTCGTAGCCAAAGGCCCGGAACATGTGCTCGGTGCGCTTGGCCGAGTCGGCGGCCATTTTGCGGCGCTTGTCGGCGGGCGTCACCTTCACTTCGCGGCGCTCGGTGGTATCGGCCAGAATCTCGGCCGGGGTGCGGGTAGGGGCGGCGTTGGGGTCGAATACCTGCGCCCGGGCGGTGCCGCCCAGTAAGCTGCTCAGCAGCAGCCCCAGTATTGCCAGGAAGGAAATTCGTTTTTTCATAACCAACCAGCTAACGGCGGCTGCTGGTATTTCGCGTACCGGCATTCCGGGGTGGGTGTTACGAAGGCTGCAGAATGTGCAGGATGCGCTGCATGTCTTCTACCGAGTCGAAGGCGATTTTGATTTCGCCGTTGCCTTTGGCCGTGGGGCGCACCTGCACGCGCGAGCCAAACCGCTCGGCGAGGTGCCGCTCGGCGCGGCGAATTTCCGCTACCGGCACGGCCGATGGCGCGGGCGCGGTGTCGCCTTCGGCCTTGGGCTTGGCTTCGGGGTTGCGGCCGTAGCCGTTGCGCACCAGCTCCTCCACGCGGCGCACCGACAGCTCCTCGGCCACGGTTTTGCGGTAGAGCTCGACTTGCAGCTTGGGGTCGTCGAGGCCGATGAGGGCGCGGGCGTGGCCCATGCTGATTTCGGCGTCGCGCAAGCCAATCTGCACGTCAGGCGGCAGCTTCAGCAGGCGCAGGTAGTTCGTGACGGTCGTGCGGTTTTTGCCTACGCGGTCGCCGAGGTCTTCCTGGCGCAGGTTGCACTCGCTGAGCAGGCGCTGGTAGCTGAGGGCAATTTCGATGGCATTCAGGTTTTCGCGCTGAATGTTCTCAATCAGGGCCATTTCCAGCATCTGCTGGTCGTCGGCCTTGCGGATGTAAGCCGGAATCGTCTCCAAGCCCGCCAGCTTGGACGCCTGCAGACGGCGCTCGCCCGAAATGAGCTGGTAGGAGTTGGTGCCGAGCTGGCGCAGCGTGACGGGCTGAATAATGCCCTGAATTTTAATGCTGTCGGCTAGTTCCTGCAGCGCTTGCTGGTCGAAGTGGGTGCGGGGCTGGTAGGGGTTGGCCTCAATGTGCTCGACGGCGATGAAGCCCACCGAATTGACGGGGTGCGACACGAGGCGGTCGCCAGTGCCGGGCCGGTCGCCTTTTTTCTCGTAGCTACCCTCGATGAGGGCGTTGAGGCCGCGGCCCAGGCCGCCCTTGCGCTTGATGGCGGCGGCGGCCGCCAGGGCTGCTTGCAACTTCTCTTCGTTCTTCTCTAGTGGCATAGTGCGTCGGCCGGGCCCATAAAAGGCGGTTGGCAACCGAACGTCAAATTTACGGATAGTTGGGCGAAGGGCAAGCCGGAAAGTTTAGGGGGGCTTGCTGCACGCGGGAAACCTCACCCCCGCCCCCTTTCCTCAGGAGAGGGGAGCCTGAGGCAGAAGTAGTTCGGGGCGTGCCTAATGGAGCGATATCTCGGTAGTCAAGGGAATAGCAGCCAGTAAAAAGCCCCGCCGAGGCGCCACCAGTCCAACGAGTGACGCCCCGATAGGGCCTTGAGAAGCTGAAGAAGCTTCAGTTGTTACCGATGCGTTGCCTTGTCAGGGCTACTTGAATTACGATGTAAGATTCTGGTGTAGCGCAAGTATTTCAACGACTTCACAAGTTCCTATCCTTCTTCCTTCGTGGAAATATCCTTGCACACCAACGCGTATGTGTTGGCTGTGGAATGCTCGGAAAGCCGGATTCACGATAAACATATCGGCTAAGCCCTGTTTGGGCATCGGCTCACCTTCCGGTAGCACTTGGCCAGAGTCAGAAACAAATTCCGGCCAAATGATAAAAACCTGGCTGGGCTTGCTGATGTGCTCATCGGCGTAGGAAAAATCCCAGCGAATGTGCTGCATGGGCGGCATTTTACGCCCGCCCTCATCGGCGCTGAAAAGACGGTAGCTTACCCGGAAATCCGGGGCTAATCCTGTCGCTTCAGTATAGGAAGCCATGCTCTAAATACGCTCGTCCTCAGCCGTCTCCTCGGTGGCCTCCACGCTGTTTTTCTCCACGATTTCGCGGGCCAGGTTGAGGTAGCTGAGGGAGCCTTTGCTCTCGGCATCGTGCAGGATGACAGGGATGCCGAAGCTGGGCGACTCGCTCAGCTTCACGTTGCGGGGGATGATGGTATCGAAGGCCAGCTGCTGGAAATGCATGCGGACTTCTTCCACCACCTGGTTGCTCAGGCGCAGGCGCACGTCGTACATCGTGAGCAGGATGCCCTCGATTTCGAGCTCGGTGTTGAGGCGGCTTTGAATGATTTTGATGGTATTCAAGAGCTTGCCTAAGCCTTCCAACGCGAAATACTCGCACTGCACCGGGATGATGACCGAGTGCGCAGCCGTGAGGGCGTTGACGGTGATGAGGCCGAGCGAGGGCGAGCAGTCGATGATGATGAAGTCGTACTCGGCGGCGAGGGGGCGCAGGGCCTCCTTCATTTTCTCCTCGCGGTTGGGCAGGTTTATCATCTCCACCTCGGCGCCCACCAGGTCGATGTGGGAGGGCATGAGGTCGAGGTGGGGCAGGATGTTGGTGGGCACGATGATGTCCTGGGCATTGATGCCGTCGACCATGCACTCGTAGATGCTGTTCTGGATGTCCTTGGGGTCGTAGCCCACGCCGGAGGTAGCATTGGCCTGGGGGTCGGCATCCACGAGCAGGGTCCGGTAGTCCAGGGCAGCCAGGGAGGCCGCGAGGTTAATGGAGGTAGTGGTTTTGCCCACCCCGCCTTTCTGATTGGCTACCGCGATGATTTTTCCCATTTCTCTTAGTATCTGGTTTTTGGTTTTCGGTTTTTGGTTTTCGGGAATCGGGTTCGGGCGGTTGCTGAATCAGAAGCACGCCAAAAACCAAAAACCAAAAACGGCCAACCAAAAACATTCCTGCCGTAGCATTGCACAAAGATACATTCTTTCCCTGTTCGCATGGCCCCTTTTTTGGCTCGTTGGGCTAGCTTATTGGCTAAACCTTTTGGATTCTGGCTGGCGGCGCTGGCGCTGGCCGGCTGCCACGACGCGGCCCGCCCGGTGGCCGACGAGCGTCGCGTATTCCGCTACAATCAACCCGAGGCGCTGTCTTCGCTCGACCCCGCTTTTGCCCGCAACCAGGCCAATACCTGGGCGGTGTCGCAGCTCTATAATGGCCTGGTTGAGCTGGATTCGACCCTGCAGCCGGTGCCCGCGCTGGCCCGGCGCTACAACATTTCGCCCGATGGAAAGACGTACACGTTCGTGCTACGGCAGGGGGTGTTTTTCCATGAGAATAAAGAGTTGTTTCTTTCGAAGGAATACTTAGCCGCTAGTGCCAAGCTTGATAGTACTGCCGCCAGAATAAGGCGTGAACAAGGCGTTAGGGCTGCGCAAAAATGGCTACTTGTACAAAGCCAATTTGTTGAACGTCCTACCCGGCCCATTACCGCAGCCGACTTTGTCTACAGCTTCAAGCGCATTCTCGACCCGGCCACGGCTAGCTCGGGCGGCTGGATTTTCCGGGGCAAGGTGCTGGAGAAGCCCGATGGCAGCATCAGCGACACGGCTTTTGTAGCGGTCAACGACTCAACGCTGCGCATTCACTTAAAGGAACCGTTCATTCCGTTTCTCGGCATCCTCACGATGCCCTACGCCTACGTGGTGCCGCACGAGGCCGTAGAGAAATATGGCAAGGACTTCCGCGAGCACCCGGTTGGCACGGGCCCGTTCCGATTCAAGCTCTGGGACGAGGGCAACGTACTGCTTTACGAGCGCAACCCCGACTACTGGCGCACTGACAAAAAAGGCCGCCCGCTGCCGTACCTGGATGCGGTGGCGGTGAGCTTTCTGCCCGACCGCAAGACCGAGTTCCTGACTTTTATGCAGGGCAAGCTGGATTTCCTCTCGGGCATCCGAGCCGGCTCGCGCGACCTCATCATGCATCCTGATGGCACCATCCGGGAGGATTTCAAGGGCAAGTTCACGGTGCAGAAGGCGCCGTACCTGAATACCGAATACCTGGGCATTCAACTCGATTCGGCCAACCTGCGGGGTGAGCAGGCCGTGCAGGGCCGGGCATTGCGCGACAAGCGCGTGCGCCAGGCCCTGAACTACGCCCTCAACAAGCCCGAAATGCTGACCTATCTGCTGAATCGGGTGGGCCACGCCGGCACCTCGGGCTTCGTGCCTACGGCGCTGCCCTCGTTCTCCGAAAAGGAGGTGCCCGGCTACACTTACCAGCCGCAGAAGGCCCGCCAGTTGCTGCGTGCCGCCGGCTACGGCCCGCAGCGCCCGCTTAAGCTGCGCCTGAGCACCGTGCTGGAACGCAAGGAGATAGGCGAATACCTGCAAAAACAGTGGGCCGATGTGGGCGTGCAGGTGCAGATTGACATCAACCAGTCGGCCGCGCAGCAGGACTTGGTGGACAACGGCCGGGTGGCCTTCTTCGCTAAGAGCTGGCTGGGCGACTATCCTGACGCCGAGAACTACCTGGCGCTGTTCTACAGCCCCAATTTCAGCCCCGCCGGGCCCGATAAAACGCACTTTAAAAACGCGGCCTACGATAAGCTTTACGACGAAGCCCGCCGCACCCAGGACGTAGCCAAGCGCACCGCGCTCTACCAGGCCATGGACCGGATTGTGGTGGATGAAGTGCCCGTCATCAGCCTGTATTACGACGAAGTGGTGCGCCTCACGCAGAACAACGTACGCGGCCTCACCCCGAACCCGATGAACCAGCTGCTGATCGAGCGCGTGCGTAAGGAGTAGAGTCTCGCCGTGCGCGCCTTTCAGCGATTATTCAGGCGTCATCGTTCAACGGTGAGACGCAAATATGCGTCTCTACCCCGTAATACATCAATGTGGTAACTCACAGCCAACTGAAACGATGAGGCACCTGCGAATAACCTTAGCAGCAGCGGCGGCGCTGGCTATTACCCAACCCGGTGCGGCGCACGCGCAGGCTGTTGCGCCGACCGCCGCCGCCCCGCTGGTCATCGGCCAAACCTTCACGCTGGCCTCGAAGGCGCTGGGCGAAACACGACGCATCAACGTGTATTTGCCGGCGGCTTACACCGACTCGGCCACGGTGCGGCTGCCGGTGCTGTACATGCCCGATGGCGGGCTGGCGGAGGATTTTCTGCACGTGGCGGGCCTCGTGCAGGTGCTGACGGGCAACGGCACCATGCGGCCGTTCATTCTGGTGGGCATCGAAAATACCCAGCGGCGGCGCGACCTCACCGGCCCCACCACCGTGGCCGAGGACAAAAAGATTGCGCCCAAAGTGGGCGGCTCGGCGGCCTACCGGCAATTCATCCGCGAGGAGCTGATGCCGCAGGTGAAGCAGCGCTACCGCACCACGCCGGAAACGGCCATCGTGGGCGAGTCGCTGGCCGGGCTGTTCGTAGTCGAAACCTTGTTGCTGGAACCCACGCTGTTCAATACTTACCTGGCCTTCGATGCCAGCCTGTGGTGGAACAACGGCCAGTTGGCCGCGCAGGCCGGCACACTGTTGCAAAAAAGCCGCCCGGCCACTACCGTGTATCTGGCTACCAGCATTCACGGCGACACGGCCGCCACGCGCCGCCTGATGGCGCTGGCCTGGCCCCAGGCCGCGCGCTTAGGCAGCTGGCACTACGAGCCGATGCCCGAGGAAACCCACGCCACTATATACCACCCAGCGGCGCTGCGGGCGTTTCGGGCGGTATTCAAGCCGCAGGCCAAAGTCGGGCGCTAGTGTTGTTTGCGCGGTTTCGGCAAGCAGCGCGAGAGCCGTGTGAAAAGCTCTTGCTGCGGTTTCGCCATGGGGCAACAACCCCCAAAGAACGTCATGCTGAGCTTGTCGAAGCATCTCTACTGCGAATACTCGTCGCAGTAGAGATGATGCTTCGACAAGCTCAGCATGACGTTCGGTAGAGTCGGGCTGAGGTCGTTCGGATTACGACTTCTTCTTTGCCTGCGCTTTGGCTTGCGCCTCGCGCTCCTGGGCGGCCTTCATGGCTTCGGCAATGCGGCCCTGCAGGCCGCCGGGCTTCTTGTCCTTGTTCTTGATTTTGTTGGCGTCGAGCTGGGCGCGGATTTTGGTGTCATCCACGAACGTCTTGGTGATGGCCTGCTGCGCGAAGGTGATAACGTTCGACACGAAGTAGTACCAGGTGAGGCCCGCCGCGAAGCTGTTCAGCACGAACAGGAAGATGATGGGCATCAGGTAGCTGTAGGTTTTCATCGGGCCCTGCATGGCCGTGTTGGTCTGGTTGCTCTGCCAGGTCATGAGCAGGGTGGAAGCCGTCATCAGCAGCGTGAACATCGACACGTGGTCGCCGTACCACTTCACGTAGAAAGGCAGCTTGATGAATACGTCGTAGCTGCTCAGGTCCTTTGCCCACAGGAAGCTCTGCTGGCGCAGCTCGATGGCGTTGGGGAAGAACTGGAACATGGCGAACAGAATCGGCATGGTGAGCAGCGTCGGCACGCAACCGCTGAGCGGGCTCACCCCGAATTCCTGGTACAGCTTCATGGTTTCCTGCTGCACCTTGGTCTGGTCGTCGCCATACTTTTCCTTGAGCTGGTCGATTTCCGGCTTCAGCACTTTCATGCGGGCCTGGCTCTCGTAGGTTTTGTAGGTGAGCGGCCAAGTCACGAGCTTGATGAGCAGCACCAGCAGCGCGATGATGATGCCGTATGACGAGATGAACTGCTCGAGGAAGTGGAACACCGGCAGCACCACGAAGCGGTTCACCCAGCGGAACAGGCCCCAGCCCAGGTACACGTTGCGGTCAAATTCCGGCGCCACGGCCTTGAGGGTATTGAAAGCATTCGGGCCGAAGTAGAAGCGGTATTGGCCGCGGCCCTGCTCCACCTCGGCCACCGGAATGGTCAGCGTCGAGCTCAGGGTTTTGATGGTGGTCGAGTCGGCCAGGTTCACGTCGGCGTTGAAGGCGCCGCCCGCGAAGGGCTGCTGGTCGGCAATGAGGCCGGCCACGAAGAAGTCGTGCTTGTGGGCGGCCCATTTCACGGGGCCGGCGGCCTTGTATTCTTCGGGCTTCTCGCTGGCTTCGGCCAGGGCGCCTTGGTCGCCGGCGGCCAGGTAGTGGTTGATGGTGGTGTGGTTACGGTTCTGCTTGAGGTCCTGCTCGGTCTGGCGCACCTTATCGAGGAAGGTGAAGGTGAGCGGCTCCTGGGCCACGGTGCGCTCCAGGCCCAGCAGGCGCAGGTCGTACTTCAGTTCGAAGCTGTTGGCGGGCAGCGAGTACGTCTGCACGATGCTGCCGCCAGCCACCGGGGCCGAGAACGTGAGCGTGGAAGCCCCGGCCGCCTGCGAAGGCACGGCCTGGAAATTCAAATCCGAAAACTTGATGGTTTTGCCATCCACGGTCCGGAACTTGGTGTCCATGCGGGCGCTGCTGGCATCAAACAAATCGAGCGGCTTGCCGAAGAAGGTCTTGTACTTGTTCATCCGCACGGCCGAAATGCGGCCGCCGCGAGTCGAGAAGGTGATGGTCAGGTTCTCGTTGGCCAGGGTCACGTCCTTGGCCGGGCCGGCGGTGGTATCGAGCGGCGCCTCGGGGGCCAGGTTGGCGGCCGGTACGGCGGGGGAGCCGGCGGTAGCGGCAGCGGTGGTAGCGGCCGGGGCTTTGCCGGCGGCCTTTTCGTCCGGCTTCTTCGGGCTGAAGAAGAACAGGTACACGAGGAGCAAGGCCGAAATCAGGAAAAGGCCGGTTGCTGAATTTCTATCCATTAGTAAAAAAGGTTGCGAAGGGGCAAAGGTACGGCGGGACGCTGCGCTTAATGAAGAATGACAAATGAGGAATGAAGAATTGAAGACGCCTGTCATCCTGAACACAGCGAAGGACCTTATCGCGCTTGGGTAAAAAGAATTACCACAAACTGTTCCGACGTGATAAGGTCCTTCGCTGTGTTCAGGATGACAGGCGTCTTTAATACCTCAAATTCTAACTACCCCTTGCGGTGCTGGATGGCGGCCCGCACGAAGCGCACGAACAGCGGGTGGGGCTGCTCCACGGTGCTTTTCAGCTCGGGGTGGAACTGGCCGGCCACGAACCAGGGGTGCGTGGGCAGCTCAATTACTTCCACTAGGCCGGTGTCGGGGTTGGTGCCGGTGGCTTGCAGGCCGGCATCCTCAAACTGCTTGAGGTAATCGCCGTTGAACTCGTAGCGGTGGCGGTGGCGCTCGCTGATGTGGTTTTTGCCGTAGGCCTTGGCCGCTTTCGAGTTGCGGCGCAGGTCGCAGGCGTAGGCCCCGAGGCGCATGGTGCCGCCCTTTTGGGTAATGTTTTTCTGCTCCTCCATCATGGCAATGACGGGGTTGGGCGTGAGGGCGTCCATCTCGGTCGAGTTGGCGTTTTGCAGGCCCAGCACGTTGCGGGCGTACTCCACCACGGCCACCTGCATGCCCAGGCAGATGCCGAAGAAGGGAATGTTGTTTTCCCGTACGTACTTCACCGCGGCAATTTTGCCCTCGAAGCCGCGCTCGCCGAAGCCGGGCGCCACCAGCACGCCGTCGCAGCCGTGCAGCAGGCCGGCAATGTTTTCAGGCGTGATGTTGTCAGACTGAATGCTGCGCACCGTCACCTTGCACTCGTTCTGGGCGCCGGCGTGCACGAAGGCTTCGTTGATGGACTTGTAGGCGTCGGGCAGCTCCACGTACTTGCCCACGAGGGCAATGGTCACTTCCTCGGTCGGGTTTTTCAGCTTGCCCAGGAAGTCTTTCCAGGCTTCGAGGTCGGGGTGCTGGGCGCCGCCGGTCAGCTTCAGGCGCTTAATCACGCGCTCATCGAGGCCTTCTTTACGCATCAGCAGCGGCACCGAGTAGATGCTGTCGGCGTCGAGGCTTTCGATGACGGAGTTGATTTTCACGTTGCAGAACAGCGCAATTTTGCGCCGCATCTCCATCGGAATGGGGTGCTCGGAGCGGCACACCAGGATGTCGGGCTGCAGGCCGGCCTCGCGCAGGTCGCGTACCGAGTGCTGAGTGGGCTTGGTTTTGAGCTCGCCGGCGGCCTTAAGGTAGGGCAGCAGCGTGAGGTGGATGACGAGCGAGTCGTACTCGGGCAGCTCCCAGCGGAGCTGGCGCACGGCCTCCACGAAGGGCAGGCTCTCGATGTCGCCGATGCAGCCGCCGATTTCGGTGATGACCACATCGAACTGGCCGTTCTGGCCCAGCAGCAGCATGCGCCGCTTGATTTCGTCGGTGATGTGGGGCACCACCTGCACGGTTTTGCCGAGGAAGGCGCCCTCGCGCTCGCGGCGAATCACGTGGTCGTAGATGCGGCCGGTGGTGACGTTGTTGGCCTGCGAGGTGGGCGTGTTCAGGAACCGCTCGTAGTGGCCGAGGTCGAGGTCGGTTTCGGCCCCGTCATCGGTCACGTAGCACTCGCCGTGTTCGTACGGGTTGAGCGTGCCGGGGTCGATGTTGATGTAGGGGTCGAACTTCTGGATGGTGACTCGGAACCCGCGGGCCTGCAAAAGCTTGGCCAGCGAGGCGGAAATGATTCCTTTGCCGAGTGAAGAAGTGACGCCGCCGGTAACGAAAATATATTTCGCCGCCGACGCGCTGGGGGAGGGGTTGGAGCGTTCGGGCATGACGGGAGCCAAAGGTACGGTACCCGGCGTTGGCACAAGCGAAAACTTATCGGCCGCCAGGAAAATACCCGGCTGGCACCCCGCGCCGAGCCATTCAAAAATTCAGGTTGAATAAAATAATGGCATTGGACAAAATAATCCGAAAATCAGGCGGTTGCATGCAGCAAACGATTGCGGAAATCCGTACATTTAGGTATGGCACATTTCATTCAACACCTCGTTCATGTATGGGGCCTGAGCCCGATGCATTACTGGCACCTGCGCCTGCTCACGGCGCTGCTGCTGTCGCCCCTGCTGGGCGTGCTCTACATCGTGCTGTTCGACCGGCCTCGGCGTCCCGTGGCGGGCCGGCAACTGTGGCATCGCTAAGGAATTATTCACCTCATGCCGGCCGTCATTCCGAACAGAAGACGTTTGGGATGACGGCCGGTTTTTTTCATGGGTCCGGGACGGTGGCGTTTCTTTGGGGCGGTTAAACGTTACCGCTCCTTTATGCTGCACGAAAGCCTTCTTCTCATTCTCGGCCTGCTGTTCGCCGTCTTTCTGCTGGTGATGCTGGGGCAGAAGCTGGGCATTTCCTACCCCATTTTTCTAGTGCTGGGCGGGCTGGCGCTGAGCTTCGTGCCCGGCCTGCCGCGGGTGGCCATCGCGCCCGACCTCATTTTCCTGATTTTCCTGCCCCCGCTGCTCTACGAAGCGGCCTGGATGACGGCCTGGAAGGACTTCTGGCGCTGGCGGCGAGCCATTGGGCTGCTCGCGTTCGGGCTGGTGGGCTTCACCTCGGCCATTGTGGCCTACGTGGCGCAGGCCGTTATTCCGGGGTTTACGCTGGGGCTGGGGTTTTTGCTGGGCGGCATCATTTCGCCGCCCGATGCGGTGGCGGCTACCTCGGTGCTGCGCGGCATTAAGGTGCCGCGGCGCGTCACGGCCATATTGGAAGGCGAGAGCCTGATTAACGACGCCAGCAGTTTGATTGTGTTTCGGTTTGCGCTGCTGGCGGTGCTCTCGGGCTCGTTTGTGTGGCAGGAGGCGGCCACCAGCTTCGTGCTGGTGAGCGGCATGGGACTGGTGGTGGGCATTGTGGTGGCCTGCGGGTTCTTTCTCATTCACAAATACCTGCCCACCACGCCCAGCATCAACACGGCCCTCACGTTTATGGCGCCTTACGTGATGTATCTGCTGGCCGAGGAGTTCCACTTTTCGGGCGTGCTGGCGGTGGTGAGCGGCGGCCTGCTGCTCTCGCACCTCTCGCACCGCGTGTTCGACGCCAATACCCGCCTGCAGGCCAATAGCGTGTGGGCCAGCGTGAGCTTCGTGCTGAACGGGCTGGTGTTCATTCTCATCGGCCTGCAGCTGCCCATTGCGGTGGAGGGCCTGGGCGAGTATTCGTTGCAGCAGGGCATTACCTACGGCTTGCTGATGAGCGGGCTGGTGATTGTGATTCGGCTGCTGTGGATGTACCCGGCGGCGTTCATCCCGCGCTACCTAAGCCGCAGCATTCGCAACAGTGAGCCCAGCCCGGGCTGGCAGGGCACGCTGGTGCTGGGCTGGGCGGGCATGCGCGGGGTGGTGTCGCTGGCCTCGGCGCTGTCGGTGCCGCTCATGACCAACGACGGCCTGCAATTCCCGCAGCGCAACCTCATCCTGTTCATCACCTTCGTGGTCATTCTCGTTACGCTGGTGCTGCAGGGCCTCACGTTGCCGGCCATCATTCGCATCACTAAAATAGCCGACAACGACGCCAGCACGCCCCTCGAAGCGCAGGAAGCCGGTGTGCGTCTGCACCTGCGCCAGGCCGCCGTAAAGCACCTGCAGCGCCAGTACGCCGCCGAAGCCGAGGCCAACGAACTCATCGCCCGCCTGCAGCAGCGCATGCAAACCGAAATCAACCTCACCACCCGCACACTCAACTCGCTCGAAGTGGACGAGGCCGGCCGCGACACCCTGCGCCAGTACCATCTGGTGCTGCTCGACGTGCTGAACGTGCAGCGCCAGACGCTGGAGCACCTGCGTCACCACGACGCCTACGACGACGAAGTGTTGCGCCAGCAGGAAGCCCAGCTCGACCTCGACGAGGCCAAGGTAAAGCACATTGAGCGGTAAATAACGCAAGTTGCGGAGTCGGCGAACCAGCCCCAGCGGGGCGACACGTCGGTAGTAAAACCTGGCGATAGGTGCGGTAAAGCCCCAGCGGGGCGGCATTCGTCAGGCGAATGTCGCCCCGCTGGGGCTTTGGTAAACGGTAATCAAGCGGGTTCAGTACCGACATACCGCCCCGCTGGGGCTAGCCCGGCCTACACCAGCGTGCGCAGCGCCTCGCGGCTGAAGCCGTGCATCTCATCGAGGCGGCCCTGCTCGATTTTCTCCACCCAGTTGGGGTCCACGATAAGCTGGCGGCCCACGGCCACGAGGTCAAACTCGTTGCGGTCGAGCCGGCGCAGCAGTTCGTCGATGCCCTGCGGCTGCGAGGCCTCGCCCGCGAAACCGGCCAGGAACTCGCCCGACAGGCCCACCGAGCCTACGGTAATGGTGGTTTTGCCGGTGAGCTTTTTCACCCAGCCGGCGAAGTTCAGGTCCGAGCCCTGGTCTTCGAACTCGGGCTCCCAGAAGCGGCGCTGCGAGCAGTGAAAAATGTCGACGCCGGCCTCGGCCAGCGGCTGCAGCCAGGCTTCCAGCTCCTGCGGGGTGTGGGCCAGCTTCACGGCGTAGTCCTGCTGCTTCCACTGCGAAAGGCGTAGGCTGATGGCGAAGTCTTCGCCCACGGCCTGACGCACTTCCTTCACCAGCTCCACGGCCAGGCGGCTGCGCTGGGCGAGGCTGTCGCCGCCGTACTGGTCGGTACGCTCGTTGAGGCCGGCCCAGAAAAACTGGTCGATGAGGTAGCCGTGGGCGCCGTGCAACTCCAGGCAGTCGAAGCCCAGGCGCTTGGTGTCGGCGGCGGCGCGGGCGAAGGCGGCAATGGTGTCGGCGATGTCGTTTTCGCTCATGGCCTTGCCGGTGGCCTCGCCGGGCTTGAGGAGGCCGGAGGGGCCTTCGAACTGCTCCGACGGCTTCCAGCCGGAGCGGTGCTCGGCCATCACGCCCATGTGCCAGAGCTGCGGGCCCATCTGGCCCCCGGCGGCGTGCACTTCGTCGATGACGTGCTGCCAGCCGGCCAGGGCTGCATCGCCGTAGAAATGCGGAATGTTGGGGTCGTTCGACGAGGCCGGGCGTTCCACCACGGTGCCTTCGGAGAGGATGAGGCCGACCTGGCCCTCGGCCCGGCGGCGGTAGTAGGCGGCCACGTCGGCGCCCGGCACGCCGCCCGGCGAGAAGGCGCGCGTCATGGGAGCCATGACAATGCGGTTTTTGAGGTTGAGCGATTTCAGCGCGAAAGGCGCGAACAGGGCGTTGAGAGACATTCTTTTCGGGATTGTGTTAGGCGGAAGAAGATGACAACAACAGGGTAGGGGCAGTTTTGATTTTTCGGCACTTACGGCTGCGGTAAGCTAGGCAGCATTCATGGTAACTGCTTAAATGGGGAAGCGGGCTCCCCCAGCCAGGCGGTGGCGTAGCAACCGTCAGCCCTAACGGAATTCAATGACTGGTTCTGCAACCAGCATTCGCGTAGCCGAAGTGGTCGGTGGGCGTAAGTTGCGTCATGATTCACGCGAGCCGTTTTTTATTCGTATTGCTGCTGAGTATGCGAGTTGCCTGGGCGCAGGAGCAGCCCGAAACTGCGACGATGCCGGGCCGCTCCGGTAGCCGGGTAGTTTCCTCGGCTGAAAACCCGCCGCTTGAGCTTCAGTACGAAACCGGGAGCGTGATAGACGCTGTTCAGGCCCGCATTGTACTACCCTTTGGCACCCCGGTGCCGGCCGATACCAGCCGGGTGGTGGTGAGACTGGTGGTGGGCACGCTGGGCGAAGTGGCCGACGCGAAAATGGTACGCGGCATCAGCCCTGCCGTAGACGAAGCCGTGCTCAACGCGCTGCACGATAACCTGTCCTTCCGCCCCACGCAGCGCAACGGCAGGTATGAGCAAACGCCCTACACCCTGGTAATTCCGGCCCCCGGCGCGGCCTCGGCCGCCCAGCGCCGCGAGGCCACCACGCG